>NZ_JBFANM010000070.1:0-64405 GCF_040674815.1 Nonomuraea sp. NPDC049709 | reverse complement strand
GAAAACCTCCCGGGTCGGCTCGGGCCGGCACCTCTAGCCGGCGCGATCGCCGCCACCGCATGCCGGTGGTGGCCCGATCCGACCCAACAGGGCCCCACACATGCCACCACGCCCCCCAGCAGGTGGACGCAGGCCGCGATGAACCGCGACGTCAAAAGCTTCTCCTGGATGCGGTCCAGGCCGCCATCGGCGAGAACCCGCCCGAGGGTCTGTAGGGGACGGTCGAGCTGGTGCGCGAGCTGGTCTGCCTGCCGCTGGCGATCGAGCAGGCGGGCGCGGCGGTGAGGAACGCGAGGACGCGGCGAGTCACGAAGACCTCCGGGAGATGGGTGCCGAGGCGGTCGCTGCGGTCTCCTGCGGTCGGCGGGTCGGCGGGTCGGCGAGTCGGCGGTTCCGGGCCCGGGCGGAGGGCCGCGATCCGGGCGTTTTCTGCTAATGCGGATTATTACTGGGCTATCACCTCTTGACCCCACCCTTCGTGAAGTCTCACACTCTCTGCTAATGCGCATTATCGAGGAGACGGATGGTGGCAAGACGCCTCACCCAGCAGGACATCGCCCGCATGGCGGGGGTGAGCCAGACCACCGTTCCGCTGGTGCTCAACAACCGTGTGGACAGCGAGGTGCGCATCCCGCCCGAGACCCGGCAACGGGTGCTGCGGGTGATCAGGGAGACCGGCTGCACCGCCGCCCCCGCCGCCCGCAGGCTCGCCGAGGGACACCACCGCATCCTCGTCGTCTTCACCCACGTGGCCGTCTTCCCGGTCATGAGCGCAGACTTCTACCGCCCGTTCCTGGTCGACATCGAGGAGTGCGCCGAGGAGGCCGGGTACGACCTGCTGCTGTTCACCAGCGCGCGGGCCACGCGCGGCAAGCGGCGGATCTTCAACGAGGACAGCCGGGTGCGGCCGGCCGACGGCCGCGTGCCGCTGGGCCGCACGGTGGACCGCGACGACCTGGCCAGGCTCATCGCCGACCAGATCCCGTTCGTGGTGGGCCTGCTCATCCCGAGAGAGGTCACGATCGTGCCGCTGTTCCAGGTGTTCAACAGGGGCGGCCTGATCAACACCACGGGCCGCCGATCGTCGTGCCGATCCTGGGCGCGCCGAGCGTGCCGGCCCCGTTCATCATGCGGCAGTCCTACCTCAGGCTGCCCGGGAACTGGAGGAGACCGCCAGGGTGGACGGCCTGGGCCACTTCGGCACCTTCTACCGGATCGCGTTCCCGCTGGCCAGACCGGCGCTCGGCGCTCTGGCCAGCTTCACCTTCCTGCACTCCTGGAACCTCCACCTGGAGCCGATCGTGTGCCTGTCCAGCCCGACATGTTCACGCAGCCGCAGGCGCTCACCCAGTTCGTCGACGCCTACGGCAGGCCCATGTGTAACGTCCAGCTCGCCGCCGCCTCCATGACCGCCGTGCCGATTCTGATCGTTTTCGTCCTCGCCCAGCGCCAGTTCATCGAGGGACTGGCGCACGCCGGGCTTAAGGAGTGATGTCCTGTGTACTCCCGCCGTGGTTTTGTCTCCCTGGCCGCCGCCGCGGCCGCCTTACCGCTGCTGCCCGAGCCCGCCGCCGCCGATCCGCTCGCGACCGGGGCGGGCCTGCCGGAATCGGCATACCCACCTGGTCCGGACCTGCCGGAGCCGGCGTCCGCGAGCGGGTGGGACCTGCCGGGGTCGGTGTTCGCGACCGCGCCGCTCGACGCGCAGGCCGTGCTGCTCGGCGGGCCCGGTTTCGAGACCCACGCCGATGGCGTCGGCGACGACACGGCGGCGTTGCAGGCCGCCATCGATGAGGCCTCCCGGCGCGGCATCGCCAACAAGCTCGGCGACATCCTCGGCGGCGCCCGCGACTTCCCCCACGGTGACGGGGGCGGCGTCGTCCTCGTGCCCGAGGGCACGTACCGGCTGTCGGGCACCGTCCGGGTGTACGACTCGGTCCGCGTGATCGGCTTCGGCCGCCAGCGTCCCCGTCTCCTCCTGGGGGAGAACAGCCCCGGCTACGCGTCGGGGGCGGCGAAGGACGTGCTCTCCTTCGTACGGCGTCCCGTGGGCGGGCCGATCGCCTACGCCAACAACGACACCTTCGGCTCCGGCCTGGTCAACCTCGACATCACCATCGCGGCCGGCAACCCGGACGCGGTGGCCGTCCGGTTCGGCGGCGCGCAGCTCTGCCTGCTGCAGGACCTCGACATCGACGCGGGCGACGCCCGCGCCGGCATCGACCACAACGCCAACCTGATCCACCGCGTACGGGTGCGCGGCGGCGAGGTCGGCCTGAACGCCTACGCCGCCTCGGCCGGCTGGCAGACCACGCTGCTCGACTGCCGGTTCGAGGGCCAGCGTCGCGCCGCGGTGGCGATGGTCAACGACGCCAAGCTCGTCGTGGTCAGAGCCGTCATCGCGCGCACACCGAGGGCGTTCGAGGGCGCGCCGGGGCAGTGGCAGCACCTGTACGTCCAGGACTCCCACTTCCACGACGTCCGCGACGTCGCCGTGGTGCTCAACGACCAGGTCCCCGGCTCGGAGAACGACCTCATCCGGCGCAGCACCCAGCTCACCCTGCTGAACTGCACGTCCTCGCGGGTCCGCGACCTGCTCCTGCTCGCGCAGAGCGGTTCGCGTACCTCCGCACCGTCGCCGTCGGTCCACATCCGCGAGCTGACGTACGGACTGCGCGTCGAACACGCCCTGACCAGCGGCGAGACCCGGCGGGAAGGCGTGCACGCCGACCTCCGCCCGGGCGTCCCGTTCGGCCGCTTGCTCACCAACCTGAGGCCCGACACCCCCGTGCCGCCGCCGACGCGCGAGTGGGTCAGCGTCGCCGACGTCGCGGCCAGGATGGGGCGCACGATCGGCAAGGGCGAGGACGACCTGGCGGTCTTCCAGGCGGCCGTGGACCGCCACGACACCGTGTTCGTCCCCATCGGGCGGTACACGCTGACCGGCACGCTCCGGCTGCGGGCCGGCACCCGCCTGATCGGCCTGCATCCGCGCCAGACCTGGCTGCTCGCCGCCGACGGCCACCCTGCCTTCTCCGACCCGGACGCGCCACGCGCCCTGGTGTCGACCCCGCGCGGGGGCCGTACCGTCGTGACGGGCATCGGCCTCGACACCGCCAGGCAGACACCGGGGGCGGTGAACCTGCTGTGGCAGTCGGGCGCGGACTCCTATCTGGCCGACATCGCAACCCAGTTCGTCAAGTGGCACCCGGCGGACGCCCCGACGGGCGACCCCGGCTACAGCTACCGTGGCAGGCACAAGTACAGCATCTGGGTACGCGGAGGCGGCGGCACGTTCGCCAACGTGTGGAGCATCAACGGCTGGGCGGACAACGGCCTGCTGGTGGAGGACACCCACGTCCCCGCCACCCTGTACGAGGTCTCGGTGGAGCACCACGAGACCCGCGAGGTGGTGCTGCGCGGCGTGTCAGGATGGCGCTTCCTCGGCCTGCAGACGGAGGACCACATCTACGGCTGGCGATCCCAGGCCGTCGAGATCGAGCGCAGCCGCGACATCCTGCTGGCCAACTCCGTTCTCTTCCGCGTGGCCACCGTCCTGGGGCCGCACCCGTACGCCGTGAGCGTCCGCGGCTCCCGCCGCATCACCCTGCGCGGCAACCGCGGCTACCGCGACAAGACCCCCGAGTTCACCCAGTGGGGCGCGGCCGTGTACGACCATGACAGCGGGCGAAGCGTGCCCGAGGTGGAGTTCACCTTGATCGAAGTGAGATGAGCCACGCCGGAGCGCCGCCCGCTGGTCCTGGGCGACGACCGTGCAGGCTTACCTGGCCGCGCCGCTGTTCTGCGACGCCGAAAGGCAGTTCTACCTGGTTTTGGACGTGTCGCTACGAGCCGGCAGCGCCAGCCAGCCCACGACGCGGCAGAAGATCAGATAGAAGAGACGGAGCGCCACGAGCTTGAGCATGCCCGACCCCGACCACTGCTCGACCCGGAAGCCGGGACAAACCCGCATCTCACGACCGTGAAATGGAGGATTGACACCCTTCACGCCTCCACCCGCCGGACCGTGGCTGTGGCCGCTGTACGAACGACCAAACTCCGCACGATCCGACCGGCTCGTACGGCGGGAACAGCCGCTCGGTGGCCGCGCTGAGCGAAGTCACCTGGCCGGACTCCAGCCGCGCCGGTGACGCCGGATCCACCCGCACAACCGCCCGGCCCGCAGCAGCGTCACCCCCGTCACCATCAACGCCCCCACTTACGCCCTCGCCGCTCTGATCAACCAGTGCGCGCAAGAGGGAACCGACCCTGAGCGGCACCGCACAGGCCTGCGAAGCGCCCGAAACCCTTGGCATCCAGGCCTGAGTGTCTGTATTTCGAACCGTTCGATCCTCACCCGGCTCGCCGACGGGTCCCATGCCCGAGCTCACGAGCCTGCTCGCGCTCGGTGGCAGCAACGGCTGAGCGCGTTCCTCGGTCCTTTTCGGTGGCAACGGCGGAGGCGGAGAGGAGCGTCGCAGCGGCGAGGCCGCCCCAGAGGGCAGCCGGGCCGTGGGGTGCGAGAGCGGTGATGACCGCTGGGGAGGCGGCGAGGCCGAAGCCCGTGGAGAGCTGGAAGCGGGCGAGGGCGCGTCCCAGGACATGCGCTGGGGCGAGCGCGGTGACGAGCGCGGTGGCGCTACCGGCATAGATGATCTCGCCGAGGGTGCAGACGACGGACACCGCGGCGACCGCCGGGGCACCCCAGCCGTGTCCCAGGGAGGTGGCCGCGAGGAAGCCGAGGTAGGACGCGGTGAGCAGCACGCCGGCGAGACCCAGCACAGACCGGCGGGAAAAGCGGGACATCAGGACGGTGACCGGAACCTGCAGGGTGACCACCAGCACCGTGTTGGCCACGAAGATGGCCGCCGACCACACCGGGGAGGCGTGCATCTGCGTCACCAGGACCAGAGGGAGAGCGATTTCGGGGACGTTGAGGCAGAAGACGTAGATCACGTTGGCGGCCAGCAGCGCACGCATCCGGGGTGCGGGCCCGCCGGCCCTGTCCGTGGCCGCGGCAGCGGCCGGATGAGCGTGCACGTGGACCGACCACGCCAAGGCCGCCGCGGCGAGATAGGCGAGCCCGGTGACGGCTGCCAGCGCCTGCAACGCGGTGGTGCCGCCCGCCAGGCATGCGGTGGCGATGAGTGCACCGGCGCCCAGGCCGGCGTTGCGCAGGGCGCGGCCTCCTGCGAGAGCGGCGTCGCGTTCGCGGCCGTGGGCGACCGTGGCCACGAGGGCTGCGTGGGCGGCCGGCCATGCCTGGTTGCCGATGCCGAGGAAGAGCGCCGCCGTCGCGAACAGCCAGACGTTTCCCGTCGGGGTGGCCAGCAGCAGCGCCACGCCCAGCACCCGCACCAGCATCGACGCCGCCACGACCGTGCTGCGTGCGCCCCGGTCCAGCCAACGACCGACCGCGGGCATGCACACCAGACCGACCACGACGCCGACCGTCATGGCGATGCCGGTGGCCGGCGCGGACAGCCTCAGCACCGTCACCCCGTACAGCAGCAGAAAGGGCCGCAGCAAGCCGGTGCCGAGCGCGTCCACGGCCAGGGCGACGGCATAGCGGGGGCCTCCGGAGGCACGGACGAGGGCGCGGGGCCGGATCTTGGTGGTGGTTGCCATGGCGTCAACGGTGCGTTCGGCCGCCGGGCTGGGTACCGTCGGTTGACGGACACCGTCAACCGACACCGTCGCCGGCCATCCGACCAGCGATGATGAGGGAATGACGTTGAGGATCGACATCGGCGGCCTGCCGTCCGGGCGACTGCGGTTCACCGCCTCCCCGCTGGCCGAGCTGACCGCGATGCTGCACGTGCTGGCCGAACCCGGGCATCACCCGCAGCTCGCCGGCTGGGCCGCAAACGTCTGGGCCGGGCTGCGGCCGGAGCTGGCCGAGCGGTTGCGGGAGGCGGAGTTCCTCTGGCGTTCCTCACGAGCCGACTTTCTGGTCCCCGCCCGTCCCCGGCCGACCCTCGCCGAGGAACTGGACGATGTAGACCGGATCGACGACGAAACCTATGTGACCGCCGCGCTCGTCACCACGTGCGGCAGCAACCGGGTCCACTTCGCCGGGCCGTCGCCGCTCGCCGACGCGACGGCGCGCGAGCGGGCCCTGGGCCTGGCCCAGGCCCGCGGCGCGCTTCAGGAGGCCTTCGCGGAACGGCTGCTCGCGGACCCGGCCGCCGTGCGGGCGCGGGTGCGTCACACCCTCGAACAGTGCGCCGAGGCCTTCTTCGACACCGCCTGGACGGGCGTCGCCGTGCAACTCGCCACCGACCTGCGCCTGAAGAACGACCTGCTGAAGCGCCAGGGCATCGGGGCGGCACTCGCGTCGGTCTCCGGCGCCGTCACCCTGGCGCCGGACGGCAACTGCATCATCGTGGACAAGCTGCAGGACAATGCGACCGCCGCCCACGACACGGGGGTCACCTTCCTCCCCAGCGTCTTCGGCCGCCCGCACCTGGTGGTGATCCACGCGCCCGGGTGGCAGCCGGTGGTGCAGTACCCCGTGGCCGAGGCAAGTCCATCGAAGCCGGTATCGCTCGAAACGGTCACGCTACGGCTGGAGGCACTCGCGCATCCGGTACGGCTGCGGCTGCTGCGCACCCTCGCCCGCGGCCCGCACACCACCGGTGAGCTGGCCCACGCCTGGGAACTTTCACCCCCGGAGGTTTCCCGCCACCTCGCTGTCCTGCGCCGCGCGGGCCTGCTCACGGCCCGGCGGCAGGGCCGTTACGTCCGTTACACCGTCAATCTGCCCGATCTGACGGCGCTGGGGGCCGACCTGCTCGCAGCCGTACTGCGCTGAATAGCGTTGAGGCGTATCGGCAGTTCGCTGTGCCCACCTGCGGAGACTTCCCACAAGGTCGCTTCACTGCTGCGGCGCTTCACCTGCGGGTTCAGGACGATCACAGCACCGGTCGAGCGCATCCGATCCGGTAAACGCCCAGCTCGGACAGCGTGGAGCCGGCGAATTCGCCGACCTGCACGACGCGCGTTGGGTACGCAACAGCTCACAGCACTCCGGCACAGTGTTGCGGCCCCGACAAAGCGGCCACCGTGACCGGGGCCTTCGTCGCCTCGGCGATGCTACCGCTCCGCGAGCCTTCACCCGGATGCGCTCCAGTCTCCGGCCTCGTGGTAGCGCGCCCAGCCTTCATCGAGGAGTCGGAACCCTGCATCGACGGTCGATTCTGGATCTGCCTCGTGGGCGGCGCTGAGCTGGATCTGCAGGGCGAAGCGGACGTAGAAGCGGATCTCGTCGTTCGGCTCCGTGAGCCCAAACTCCTGGGTGATCGCGGCAACCAGGGCGCCCTCATGGCGGAACCACATCTTCTCCGCGTAATCGATCAGGGCCGGTGTCTCTTCCATGAGGGTGAGGATCTGACGTTGGGGCCCGGACCTCATCGCGGCGATCTCGGAGAGGTAGTGCGCCTTCAGCGCGTCGGAGATCGTGGTCCCCGGCGCCCGGCCGCTTACCGCGGCCACGAGGCGCTCATGCCGTTCGTCCTCGTCGCTGAAGACAAGCGCCTCCTTCTGCGGGAAGTGCGTGAAAACCGTCTTGGGTGAGACGTCCGCCTTGTCCGCGATCTCGCGGACGCTGACCCCATCGAAGCCGCGCTCGAGAAAGAGCGCCGTAGCCGCGTCCAGGATCGCCGCCCGCGTTGCTGCCTTCTTGCGTTCACGCCGTCCCACGGCCGTTCCATCAACCATGGCCAGATCCTACTAGCCCCGGACTCCAACTACATTGACAGTAAAAGTAGTCTCGATATAGTCAGTGTGTGAGTGTAGTTAAATCGGCGGCTGGGATTCCCGATGCTGCCTCGACTCGGCACGAACCTCCACCGACCCCGGCGCCCAGTGCCGGCACCAGAAAGGACCATGGCCATGGCCGGCAACATCGACTCGCTCTCGAGCCGGGAGCGAAACGAACCCGTGAACGACGCCGAGCCTGAAGCGCTCGCCTCCGGCGCGCGTCGGCCTTCGCAGCGCCGAACCGCGGGAGCGTTGCTCATCGCCGGGCCGGTGATCTTCTTGCTGGCCGAGTTCATCGCCGCCGCGGCATGGACAGATCCGCCCTACAGCTACACGTATCACTTCATCAGCAATCTCGGAGTCCACGGGCCTTCGACACTGTTCGGGCAGTACATGTATTCACCGCTGGCATGGGTGATGAACACCGGCTTCTTCCTGTTCGGGATCACAATCCTGGCCGGTGTGGCTGTGCTGCGCGGTCTGCTGGGCCGGCACCGCTGGGCAGCGCTCGTGCCCGCGACGCTGCTGGCCGCCGGCGGCGTCCTGCTGGGATTGTTTCCCGGATCCGGCGAGGCGATGAACGACGGCACCGGCGACTTCCATGCCTTGGGCGCCTGGGCCGGCTTCATCGGCGCCAACGTACTGGCCATCATGCTCGGGGGCATGCACCGACGCGTCGGACTTTCTCCGAAAATCGGGCGGACGCTGGTCACGGTCGGCGTGATCGGTCTGGTTTCGACGGTGGCCTATTTCGCCGACGTCATTTCCGGGGCCAACGTCCTCGTCGGCCTCATCGAACGCGGTGCCGTCCATCCATTCCTGCTCGGCCTCGGCTGCGCGGGAGTTTCGATCTGGCATGGGCGTAGCCGTCCCTCAGCGACCGGCTGAGCCGGTTGATGCGGCTGTTCGTTCGCGTGAGGGCCTTCTACCGTGGGGCAGGCGTGCGAGGCGGCGGTGGCGATGGGACGTGGGGCTTGGCACCGCATCCGGCTCGAGCAAGCCGCGAGGGCCGGGTGTGTCGGTCGGCGGGCCAGTACGGGTTTCGCGGTCTCCCTTCGGTCTCCCCTCCCAGTTGGGAGGGGTCCGTTCGGGTGGGGCCGCTGCATATTCGCAGGTCACGCGGGAGCAGCGGGGTGAATGGATGTCACGCTTCATGAAGGCGACATCGCTTCGTCCCGCTGCTCGTGTCTCGCGTCCGCATCGTGGATGCGCAGGTGAAGCCCTACGCCGGCGGCTTGGTGACGCTAGTCGATCGCCTTGTCGACCTTCCGCCAGTCGACGAACTTGAAGTCCGTGGATCAGCGTTCCGCCACATGCCGGGCTGTGTCGCCAACTGGCGTTTTAGCAGTTAGGCGCCATGGCATATGGCCGAAGGGTGCCGTGGGTGCCGGGCTGGATCGGCACTGTTCCGAACTGCCGGTCTCCCACGAGGGTGGGGCCGACTCGACCTCCTCCGTCTGGCGGGTCTGCGTGTTCCGAACGCCCCGCGTGCGCGGGGCCGACTGGTCCATCACCTCCGGCAACGTGCTGCGCTACGGAACACCCCCGCGTGCGCGGGGCCGACCTTGTTCACCTGCGACTTCGTCAGCGGAAAGCGCTGTTTTCCTTCGGTTGCCAGCTGGTCGGTCGATGCATATGTCTGTGTCGTCCTCAAGCCGGGGAGTACTCAGAGTCAATGGAGTGATGTATGTGGACCATATCGCAGCTGTGTGTTGGAGAACTTGTCCCTCGGTGTGGTGATGCATCGTCGATGGAGGCGTTGCACGACGACGAGGCCATTGTCATGTTCCGCTGCAACGCTCCTCTACCATGATTGCCCCGCTCGGACGGCCATCGGCGCCGTCGAACAGCTACAGCAGGTGACGTCAGAAGTCGAGTTCCTGCGGGAGCTCGCCGGTCAGGACCGCGTGTTCCAGTAGGGCTTTCCTGTCGGCCCCCAGGTCATTGCCTATCTCCTCAGCGGCGCGAGCGAGATAATACGCCACTTCGAAGCCTTTCGAGGGTGCCTCTCTGACAAGGGTGCGCAATGTCTCCAGATCCCGGACTACCTCAAGCAGCGGTGCGATTCGTGGCCAAGTGGCCGTCCCCACTTGCGGCTTTGGATGTTCGGTCGGGTTGGCCTCATTCTTGATGTACGTTTTTGCCCGCATGAGCTGGTGGGCGCTGGGGCGTCATCCCGTCCCAGCGCTGGCGAAGGTACTCCTTCCAGGAGTTCCAGACGACGGTTGTGGATGTCCGCCACAGCTCGCCGTCGTGAATGTAGGTCAGAGCCTCGCTGGTGGCGATCAGCCATTGGTTCGTGACGATCACCATCTGGCGCTCGCAGTCCTCCAGCGTTGGATGACCGCCCTGGGCCACGATGCCCGCGATCGGCAGTGGAGCATGGACTTCAACAAATTTGTTGATGCTCGCTTCTGGGTGGATCGCCGCTTCTGCGATGGCCTCGTGCGGGGCCGCGCGTACAGTTGCTGCTCGAATCGGTCCATCGCCAAGAACTGTTCGAGCGGGACGGGGGCATGGCGTCAGACATGGAGCTCCTTGCGAACGATGTCGCCGAGCTCGGACCATCGCTCCAGCACGAGCCGGTTGTCCTGATCCATGCGGCTGATGAACTCGCGTACCGTCTTTCCTTCGTTACGAGCCTTTTCGATGGCTGTACGGCGCGGCATTTCTCCGAGCCGGCGCAGGCCCGCAGCGTCGAGGATTTCGCGGGCCTCGCGGTTGACGATGCTTCTTTCTGAGGTCTCGGAGGCGAACCAGCCAAGATGCCTGATCTCGTACTGAGTGCCGGTCTCCAGGGACCTGCACTGGCTGAACAGCATCTCCTGGATGCCGAGGCTGGCTTTCACCAATTCGGGGCACAGGATCGTGCCACCGAACTGCCTGTCCGCGCCGTTGGCGTTGCTCTTGCCTGCGCAGGCGACCAAGGCTTTATCCGTTGCCAGGGTGAGTGTCGGTGGGCAGTCGATGATGACGACGGCGCGGCCTTGCGCAGCGAGTCGCGGGTGTGCTACCACACCCCGGCCATCGAGCGGATCGGGCGCGGCTCGCACAGGCCCTCCTTGACGAACAGCGGCAGGATCAGGTCGGCCGGGTGCAGCCGGGTCTCGGCCACCAGGCGGCGCAGCGCGGGGGTGCGGCGCAGCCGGCGCGGCCGGTGCACGGGCGTGACCGGCCCTATCACCGGCCCTATCATCGGCGCCGACGACGTCCCCGTCATGGGTGGGATCAGCGGCGGGATCAGCGGCGGGGTCATCGGTGCGCTCCCTGCTCGTGCAGGGCCTGCTGCAGACGCTCCAGCAGCGGCCGGGGCGCCAGGCTGCGCCAGTACCCGGTCGTGGGGCGGGCGACGATGCGCAGCGCGCGCAGCTCGCACAGGTACTCGGCTTGTTTGATCGCCCATCCGCCGGGGTCGATCACGGGCAGGCCGGCGAGCTCGTGAATGCTCAGGTGGACCAGGATCTCGTTGACGATGCGCTCGGCCGGGACCAGCCACTGCGCGCCCGCCTCGGCGGCGTCGGCGGCGGACTGGCCGTAGGCGTTGACGAGCGGGGCGAAGTCCCCGGCCAGCGCCCGCTGGACGAGTTCGGGCCCGTGCTGGATCACCTGGTAGGCGGCCAGCGGAGCGCCGGCCGCGGTGATGTTGGCGGTGATGGGCTCGACCAGGTGCGGGTGGAAGCCCAGCACGCCCAGGCGGTGCTGCTCGGCGCGGGCGGCCTGCCAGACCACATCGCCGTAGCCGACGACCGGGATGGAACAGCGGGTCTGCGCGGCGGCCAGCCCGGGGTCCTGACCGGCGCCGCTGATCCACGCGTGGTAGCGCTGATGCTCGGCGGCCACCGCGCTGTCGGCGAAGAAGTTGGCGATCATCAGCCCGCTGTCGCCGTAGCGGACGAGCTGCTCGGGCAGCTGGGCGTCATACGCCTGGGCCGGCAGGGTGTGGATCTCGACGGTGCTGGTGCGCGCGACAGCGGCCACGTGCTTGGCGTACATCTCATCCAGCAGCGGCGAGCGGTCCATGACGGCGTGTTTCTGCAGCCAGACGTGCCAGATCTGCATGTCAGGTACCAATCGGGTGGGGGATCGGATGGGCGGTGCTGTGCGGCGGGCTGCCGTTCAGCGGGGTGCCGTTCAGCGACGTGCCGTTCAGCGACGTGCCGTTCAGCGGGAGGGTGTCCAGCAGGGAGGCTTCGGCTAGGTAGGCGCGGGTGGCGGCCGGGTCGTCGGCGATGGCGCGCAGCCGGGTGACGGCGGCCTGCAGGTGGTGCGGCCGGCCGTCTTGCACGCCGGCCACCCGCGCCTCACTCCGGGGGATGATCTTGTCGAGGGTGATCGTGCGCCGCCGGGCGGCCCAGCCTTCGAGCGCCGCGGTGCTGGCCGCGCCCGCCAGCACCGCGGCGAGCACCTGGCCGGCCTCGGCCGCGTCGTGCAGGCCGGCGTTCATGTTGAGCCCGCCGGCGGTCGAGGCCAGATGCGCGGCGTCCCCGGCGAACAGCACCCGGCCGCGCCGGAAGCAGGGCAGCACGGCGCGGGCCAGCCGGTAGGTGTGCAGGTGCAGGACGTGCAGGCGCCGGTGCGGCGGCAGGGCCCGCCGGGCGAGCGCGATCATGGCCTTGCGGGTCAGGAACGTTTCGGCGGGGACGCGGACGACGATCCGCCAGTGATCGGGCAGTTGCAGCAGGCTGCGGGACACCTTGTCGCGCACGTAGGTCAGCGGCGCCAGGCCGGGCAGCACGTCGGTCAGCGGCGTGTCGGTCATGATGCGCACCGCCCGGGTGGGATACGGCACCACGGGGAAGGCCAGCCCGAGCGCGGCGCGGATGGTGCTGTGCGCGCCGTCGGCGGCGATCACGTACCGGGCCGATTCCCAGGTGCGGCCGGTGCGCACCCGCACCCCCGGCCCGGTGTCGGAGATCGCCTCCACCTTCGCGCCGAAGCGGACCTGGGCGTGCGGGTGGCGCCCCAGCCGGCGCAGCAGCAGCGCGGTCAAGGTGCGCTGCTCCACGTGCAACCGGAACGGATGTGCCGTTAGCCGGTGCGGGTGTGCCGGTGTCCCGGCGAGCGCCCCCATGTTCATCTGCGCCAGCAGGTCTCCGTCGCGGGTGCGCCACTGCAGCGCGTCGACCCGCATGCCGGCGGCGATCAGCGATCCGGCGACGCCGAGCTCGGCCAGCAGGTCCAGCGTCGCGGGATGGAACGTGCAGGCCCGCGAGTGCGCGCTCAGGCCGCCCTCGGCCTCGTGCACCACGACGGTGACGCCGGCGTTGGCCAGGGTGAGGGCCGCGGTCAGGCCCACCGGGCCGGCGCCGACCACGATCACCTGCGGGCCGCTCATCGCAGCCCCTGGGCGGCCAGCCGGTACAGCGGCCAGGGCAGGCTCTGCCGGGGGATCGGGCCCAGCCGGTGCAGCGCCCACCAGGCGGTGCACAGGTTCGAGGTGAGCAGGACGCGCTTGTTGCCGGCGCCGAGCAGCGGCAGCACGCCGAGCGTGGCCATCCCGGTGCCGGTGCACAGCAGCACCGCGTCGTCCGGCAGGTCGGCGCGCTCGATCTGGTCGACCAGCTCGGCGGGCTGCACCTGGTAGGGGGCGTAGGTGTGCGCGGCGGTCTGGATGCCGACCACCTCGACCCGCAGCCCGGCCTGTTCCCAATAGGCGCAGGCCTGCTCGGTGAGCCACGGCTCATAGGGGCTGATGAGGACCAGGTCCTTGCTGCCGAGCCGCTGCAGCACCTGCCAGGTGGCCAGCGTGGCGGTGCTCACCGGCACGCCGTGGATCGTGCTCCACTGCTCGCACCTGTCGGCGTCCTGGTTGGGGCCGAGCGGGTAGCGGGAGCCGCTGCAGGCCAGCACCACCGCGTCCAGCAGCAGGCCGAGCTGCCCGAAGGAGGCGATCATGTCCGGGACCGCCTCGTTGTAGGCGCTGAGCCGGTCGGCCAGCGGCTTGTGCAGCACCGGCAGCCGGGTGGTGTGCGTGGTGGCGTGCGGGGCGAGCAGGTGCGTCACTTCCGGCTCGGCGACGGCGTTGGCTGGCGGCACGATGAGCCCGACCCGGCTGTGGCCCAGCGGGTGCCGGCTGATCTGCGCGGGCGGCGTCGTCACCGGCTCCACACCGCTTGGCCGCCGGCGCGCTCGCTGGTGTCCAGGGCGAACAGGCGGGCCAGCGCGTCGGCCTGCCGGGCGCCGGCCGGGGAACCGGCCTGCGCCAGCAGGCGTTGGCAGGCGGGCCGGATCAGCAGCTCCACCACCTGGTGCGCGGCCGAGTCGACCTGGGCGCACACGCCGGGGTCCAGCCGGATCCGGGCCCGCAGCCGGGCCAGCTCGGCGTCGATGACCGCGGCGGCCTTGAGCCGCAGCGCCGCCACCACGTCGGCCTCCTCGAGCGCAGCCGGGACAGCCGCCGGTACAGCAGGCGGGGCGGCCGTCACGGGGGCGGGGACGGTCGGGGCGGTAATCAGCAGCCCGTCCACGACGCCGCGGCGACGGCGGCCTGCCGCTCGGCTTCGGCGCTGTGGCCGGACGGGTCCTGACGGATCGTCACCCGGAACCGGCCCGGGCCCAGGACGGTGGCGGCGGTCTCGGTGAGCGCGGTCAGGATCCGCGCGCGCTGGTGATCGGTGGGGGCGGCGAGGGCCTCGACGGTGATGAGCACGGCTGGGGTCTCCCTGCGAACAGACACGGCGGACAGACACGACACACAAAAGGGGTGGGGTGGAGCGGGCGGGCGGTCAGCTGGCGCGGGCCAGCGCCTGGTCGATCAGCGCGATGGCCTGGCCGGCGATGTCGTGGACCTGGCGCAGCCGGTGCACCGTGGGAGCGGTGGCGGCGGAGACGACGGGAATGGCCGCGGTCGGGGTTTCGTCGGGATGCGGCAGGCCCGGATCGTGCGGGCGGACGGAGCGGGGGTAGGGCGGGCGGTACAGTCCGCCGCCGGGCCTGGCCGCCTCCTGCGGCTGGCCGGCCGGGGTGTCGTCGTGGCGTGGGTGGCGCATCACGGCTCCTTTCCTCACAGGTGGGTCCACACGCCGCGGCCCTGGCGGGCGCGGGCATGATCGGCAGAGTGCAGCCGGGCCAGCTCGGCGCCGGTCTCCCGCTGGACGTCGAGCAGGGCGCCGCGGACCTGCTGCAGCAGGCCGCGCAGCACGACCACCTCCGCGTCCAGGTCGCGGGGGCGGTAGGCGTCGCTCACCCCCAGGTCGCGGCCGCCGCGGCGGCACAGCTGGATCAGCGCGCCCATGGCAGCAGCGCGGCCAGCAGCAGGCAGCCGGCCAGCACGGAGGCGTTGCCGGGTAGCGGGCCGGGCAGCAGGGGTTGCTCCAGCAGCGCGGTGGCGGCGGCCACGCCCAGGGCGCCGCCGAGCATCAGGGCGGTGGTGACGGCGTCGGCTGCCGCGCCCCACTCATCGGCCGGGACGTTGTGGGTGGCCACGCTGGCGCTGGCCGCCGACAGCGTCCCGAATCCGGCGCCGAGCAGCAGCGCGGTCGCCAGGGTCCAGGTCGACAGGTGGTGATCGACCAGCAGCAGGGTGCAGCCGGCGCCCAGGATGAGGGCCCCGCTGCACAGCACGGTGTTCAGCCCCAGGCGGCGGGCGGCCAGCGCGGCCAGCGGGCTGCACACGATCAGCGCCAGCGAGATCGGCACCATCCAGGCCCCGGCGCGGGCGGCGGCGATGCCGAGGTGTTGCAGGTAGAGCGGGCCGATGGCCAAGACGATGAAGGACGCCGCCCCGTACAGGGCGGACGCCAGCCCGCCCCAGACCAGCAGGGGACGGCGCCACAGCCTCAGGTTGAGCGCGCCCGCCGGATGCCGCCGGGACAGGGCGAGCACCACGGCGGCCAGCACCACGGCGGCGGCCGCGCAACCGAGCGTGCGGGCCGAGCCCCAGCCCCACGCCGAGCCGCGCGACAACGCCAGCACCGCGTCGGCCAGCGCGGCGGCCAGCAGCACCGCCCCGGCCAGGTCGGGGGCACGCCGGTCGGCCGCGCGGGAGGTCGGCAGGGCCGGCATCGCCACCAGCACCGCGATCGCCAGCACGGCGCTGGGCAGATACAGCCCGCGCCAGCCCAGCGCCTGCGCCAGCGTGCCGCCGGCCGCCTGCACCAGCACGATGCCGATCCCGGAGGAGGCGCTCCACCAGGCCAGCGCCACGCCGCGCCGCCCGGCGGGCAGTTCGCCGAGCATCAGGGCGAGGCCCGCCGGTACCATCAGCGCCGCCCCGACGCCTTGCAGCAGCCGGGCGGCCAGCAGCAGGGGCCAGGTCGGCGCGCAGATGACGCCGGCGGCGCCCACCCCCCACAATGCCGCGCCCACCGCCAGCACCCCGCGCCGCCCCACCTGGTCGGCCAGGTGCCCGCCCCAGGTCACCAGGGCGGCCAGGGCGACGGCGTTGAGCGTGGCCACCCAGCCCACCTCGCCGAGCGCCATGCCGGCCGTGAGCCGATCGGCGCGCAGCAGGGGCACGGCCAGCGCGGTGGCGGCATTGTCAGCCATGATCGCCGTCATCACGCCGCAGGCCACCAGGCGCGGGAGCCGCGCGTGACCGCGGACGCGGTGCCGGGCCGCCCGGCCCGCGTGACGATCAGGATCCGCGGCGGCGCGACCGCGAACAGCGGGAGGGGTGCCGCGCCCGGCGTGTTCGGTGCCGCTGGCACGCAGCGGGGTCAGCGTCATGGGCATGCTCCCCGAGGGCGGGTCAGCCGGCGTCCGGGACGCGGTGCCCCGGCTCACGGTTGACGACCCTGGCGGCGATGCGCCGCTCGGTCACTCCGGCCGGTGGTCCCCCGTCGATGAGCGGCAGCGGCCCGTCAGCCAGGTCGAGCAGGCGGCAGGCCCGCAGCCATGGCCGGGCCTGGGCCAGCACGCGCCGCCCGCCGTCGGGAGTGCCGCCGGCGGGGCTGATCGCACACCCAGCCGGCGAGCGCGCGGGCAATGCGCACGTGCTGCCGGCAGGCGGCAGCGACCTTGACCTCCAGGCCGGCTACCTGGCCCAGCAGCAGCTGCAGCCGCTCCACCTGCGAGCTGCGCTCGATGCAGGTCAGCTCGGCCAGTTCCGCGGGCCAGCGCAGCAGCGTGCGCACGTGCGCGCCGGTGGCGGCCACGATCGCCGCCTGTGAGCCGGCGTGCGGGGCGTCCTGCGGCGGTGTGCTCGCCCCGGCCTGCAGCCGGACGGCGCACGTCACGGCGCTTTCGGCCGTCGCCTGATAGTCGGCCAGCCGTCCGCGCAAGGCCGCCTGCAGCAGCCGAGCCCGGTATCTCAGCCCGGACGGGCTCCAGCCCAGCACCAGCACGTGGCCGTCGCTAGGGTCGGTGTGCCAGCCCACGCGCGCCAGCCCGCGCGCCAGCCGGTGATGCACCATCCACCGGCTCACCTGCCCCGAGACGGCACCGGCCGTCGCCTCCGCCGTCTCCGCCGTCTCCGCCGTCTCCGTCCACACCTGCACGCCGCCCATCGGCCAAGGGCCGGTCCGAACCCGGACGCCGGGCGGGGCCAGGCGCGCGCAGAGGCGCTCGATGACGTGCCGCCGAGCCAGCGCCGCTGACTCCGGCTCCGTGAAGGGCTGCTCACCCCATGGTTCCCATAAAAGCAAACAATTGGAGCCCATCTCTGGAGATACCTTCCAGGAGCGATAGGGGTACGCACTGTGCCGAACCAGAGATCAAACAGTTCTCAGGCCATTGATACTGCGCAATTGACCTCTTCCGTGTCAACTGCCACTTTTTTCACAAGTCAGATCCGTCAGTGTGATCACGTAACAATGTTTTTGCACAAACGCAAAGGGGCAGCGAGTGCATGCCGCGACAACGAGCGTCCTCTCGCCGGGGGATCGGAGCACCGCGCAGCCGGTGTGCGCCCTGTCCAGCGCTTCGTCGGCTCAGGGTTAATGTGCGAGTGACTGGAGGCCGTCTCACCGATAGAAGGCGAGAGGTCCGCACCCAGGTTCTATAGCTTGATCATTTCAGCGCCGAGGCTCGCGCCTCGATCCTCGGGCGGGAAGGCCGTCACCCGAGCTACTTCATTGGATGTGCCGTGCCTCCGGACGGCCGGCCCAGGGGCGGCTATGTCAATCCTCGGGCCTCGGGGCTGGTTCCGGCCCGGACCCGGCCGCCCCGCCGCCCTCCTCATCCGGCGTCGCCAGGCGCAGCGTCCCCCAGTCATCAGCTGGCTCCTCCCGCCAGCCCGGCGGCCATGTCCGCGTCATACGCGCGCCCGCCGGTGCCACCCGCACGCCGTCCATCTGCGCCCGCTCCAGCCCCGTCGCCTTGACGAACCTAGCGCCGCGGGTGAAGGTCGCATTGCGGAAGTGGGCGTGGCTGGCGAAAGTCGCCCTGCCAAACCCGGCGTCGCCGGTGAAGGTCACGTCGCCGAACATGGCGTCGCCGGAAAAGGTCGCCCCGTCGAACCAGGCGTCGCCGGAAAAGATCGTCGCGTCGAACCAGGCGTCGCCGGTGAAGGTCGTCGCGTTGAACCGTGCGTCGCCGGTGAAGGTCACGTCGCCGAACCGGGCGTCGCCGGTGAAGGTCGTCCCGATGAACGCAGCGTCGCCGGTGAAGGTCGCCCTGCTGAACCAGGCGTCTCCCACGCGGCAGTCGTGCAGGTCGAAGTGCTCCAGGGTGGCGCCGGTGAGGTCGAGACGCATGTCGGGCCAGTGGCGGGCGTCGGAATCGGTATCGCGTCGCTTCCACCAGCGGCGGGCGGGCGGGTCCTGGTAGCGCAGGTGGGCGGCCAGGATGCGCTGAGCGGTGAGGCGGACTTGGCGCTCCTCGTGGGGATCGCGGCCGGCGGAGGCGGAGACGCCAGCGATGGTGGCACGTGGCACGGCGGGCTCGTCGGTGGCATCAAGGTCCGGTGGTGGGGCGAACGGCATGCGGAGATACGCACAGATGACGTCCACGATGGTCTGTCGTAGCGCCGGGGTGTCCTGGGCCAGGCGTTCCAGGGCATGCAAGCCACCGAGGCGGACCGGGGCCTGGTCGTTGCCGAGCTGTTCGACCGCCTTCGTGTAGAGCTCGGTGACCCGGCGCTCGGCAGCGTCGTGCGTGGTGTGCGCGGTAGCCAGCTCTTGGTGCCGCTGGCGCCGCACGGCCAGCAGCAACGTCACCGCGGCGCCGACGCCGGCACCGGCCGCCAGCGCGGTCCGGACGGCCTCGATCCGGGTGGCCACCTGCCTGTCGACGTCCAGCCTGCCCACGTCCTGCAGCAGCCAGGCGCTGACACCCCAGACTGCCGTGCCGACCAGCAGCGCGGCGGGAAGAGCCCACCACCACATCGACCGCGGCGGCCGCAGCTCGGGCGGACGGGCGGACGGGCGGGGAGAGCGCCGGATAAGGCCCATGCACCCATTCCATTCACCTGGCACACCGGCGCGGAGGTGAATTGCTCAAATTGCTCAACCCTCCTTCACCGGCCTGCGACAACGCCGCTACTTTGCGGCTATGGCCACACTCAACCGGTCGACGAACTCATGGGTTATTTCTCACACTTGATCAGTCACTCGCGCACGGCGGTTGCCAGTCAGCGACAGAAGCGGATCTCTTGCATTACACCGGCCTCTGGGGCGCGCGGCGATAGATCATATGAGTCACACCGATTCCCTCGATAACCTCCACCTGCTCGAAGCCGATCGGTGCTGTGGCGTTGAGCCCGGCCAGCACAGGCGTGCCGCCGCCGAGTACCACTGGCACAACGTCCATCCGCAACTCGTCGAGCAGGCCGGCCCTCAACGCGTCGGCCACGGTGCCGCCGGGACCGACGCCGATGTCGCGATGCCCGGCCACCTCGCGGGCCCGCGCGATCGCGTTCTCCACGCCGTCACTGACGAACGTGAACGGCGTCGTCGCCGCCCAGTCGGATGGCGGTGGGCGGTGGCTGACAACGAACACTGGTACGCCGCTCGGGTGTCGCCCGTCCCAGCCCGCGGTGAGGTCGAACAGGTTCCGGCCGACGACACAGGCTCCGAGCATCTCCTGGAGTCCGCGCAGGTAGCGGGCCGTTGCCTCGGAGGTGCGGTAGGTCAGCCGGTCCGGATCGGCCGTTGGCGTGGCCACGGTGCCTGCCGTGCACCAGGCGAACAGCTTGTCGAAGCCTGACTGGCCGGGGCCGGAGATGTACCCGTCCAGCGAGACCGACGCCTGTGTGAAGACCTTTCCCATGGTTACCCCCAGAGCATCCGCGATCTTGACAAAGCCGGACCCTAGCACATATAAAACCATCAGGTTATGGAACCGGAGGGTTATGGAAATGGTTGCAAGCGACAGGCTGGACGCGACGTTCGCGGCGCTCGCCGACCCCACCCGACGGGCCATCCTGGCCCGGCTCGCGGCCGGTGACGCCACGGTCACCGAGCTGGCCGCGCCGTTCGCAATGAGCCAGCCCGCCGTCTCCAAACACCTGCGCGTGCTCGAACGGGCAGGCCTGATCAGCCGCGGCCGCGACGCACAACGCCGGCCATGCCGGCTGGTGGCCGAGCCGCTCAAGACGGCCACAGACTGGCTGGCCGACTACCGCAACTACTGGGAAGCGAGCTATCAGCGACTGGATGCCCTGCTGGACGACATGCAGGACGGCAAAACGTGACCTCCCCGCACCCCGGCCTCGGGCTGCACGTCGTCGCGTCCGGGGCCACCGACCTCGTCCTCACCCGGACCTTCGCCGCTCCCGCGCCGCTGGTCTTCGCCGCGCTCACCGAGCCGGAACTGCTCCGCCGCTGGCACGGCGCCCGCGGCTGGCAGCTCACCGTTTGCGAGGTCGACCTACGCCCAGGCGGTGCCTGGCGGTTCGTCTCAACAGGGCCGGGTGGCTCCGAGATGGAACAACACGGGCTGTTCCGTGAGGTCGTGCCGCCTGTACGCCTCACACAGACCGAGATCCACCGTGACTGGGCCGACGGCGCGGCACTGGTCACCACCGTTCTGGACGAGACAGACGGACACACCACCATGACCGTCACCGCGCAGTACTCCTCGCCCGAAATTCGCGACATGGTCGTGCGCAGCTCCATGCAACGCGGCGCCGGCGAAGGATACGACCGCCTCGCCGCTGTACTCGCCACACTGCCACCACACCTCCCCAACGAAAGGCACCATCCATGACCGACGCACCCGCCCCAGTCACCGAGATCCCAACCGACCTCGGGGAATTTCCCAAGGACTCCGGCAACCCGCCGGTACCACCTGGCACGCTGCTGCTGGAACTCGTGCCAGTGCCGGCCACCGACATCGAACGGGCCAAAGCCTTCTACCAAGACCAACTCGGGTTCCGCCTCGACGTCGACGTCAACCCGAAGCCCGGTATCCGCATCGTCCAACTCACTCCGCCCGGTTCGGCATGCTCGATCACCCTCGCCGAAGGCCTACCCACACTCGACATGCCCCCAGGAACCCTTCGCGGTCTGCACCTCGTGGTAGCCGACATCGAGGCATCCCGCGCTCAACTCGTCGAGCGTGGCGTCGAGATCAGCGAGATCGAGGACTCCGGCGGCGTGCTCTACGCGTACTTCGCCGACCCGGACGGCAATACCTGGTGCCTCCAGCACATGCCCTGGCGCTAGTGGGGGCGTGTGGTTGGGCAGATCGAGCATCCGAACGAAAGTCCCGTCAGCCAGAACAGCGTTGAGCGGCTTGCCGTGACTTTCCGTTCAAATGCGTCTCGCCGAAGGGTTTTCGCAGGTCATGACAGATGCAGGCGGATGGCCTGAACGGCTGTGACACGGGCGGCGTACACGCGGTGCGCCTTGCGCTCGGTCGGGCCGGCCTCGGCAAGGGCGGCGCTCTGCTCCAGCGCGGCGCGATGGAGTGTGAGCGGGGCCGTGATGCGGACCGAGTAGCCGTGGCTGCTCGCCGGTGTTGGTCGGCGGCGCGTCGAGCTGGTCGGGCAGGTTGCGGGCGCCGGCGGCGTCCAGGACACGGCGGATGGTCTTGGGAGCGACCTGGTGCCGCCTGGCCAGAGCGTCTCCTGGGCCGGGCAGCTGCAGCAGGCCGCCGTCGAAGGCCAGGTGGAACATGGCGCCCAGGCGTACGGCCGCGAAGTCGGGGTCGACTGCGGCGGGCGTCGAAGCGTCCGGCCGGAGCGCGGCCTCCAGCAGGCCGGCCAGGACGGCGTGGGAGTGGCCCAGCAGGTAGTAGGTCAGGGCCGTCTTGTCGGTGAGCAGCCTGGCCATCGGCGGCCCGTCGTGCTTCAGGTCCTCCCGGATCTCCGCCGCGAGGTCGCTGACCGCCGTGCTGAAGGCCGCATCGACGGCCGCGCGCGCGTAGATCTCCCGCCCGTACCGCTCGTACAGCACCTGCACCGCGAACATCTCCAGCGGCCCATGCGCCGTTTCGTCCTGTGAAGACCCGTCGCCGCCTCGCCACCACTTTCGTAACCACGATCCCACTGTGCTCATCCCCGCATGATGCGCACACCCTACGGAGCAAGGCAAGCACGGCGTGTCAAGGGTGCCGGTCAAGCCGCCGGGTCAGACCGGCGCTCGGGGGGCGGCGAAGGGCGGCTGACCGGTGATAGCGGTGACGATGTCGGCGGTTCCCTCAGAGCCCAGCGGGCAATGCGATCTCATCCAACCGCCGCTCCACCACAGTCCCGTCCGGGCCAGGCAGCGCGAAGCGGTACTCGTCGATGGCCTCGTCGATGATTTCCGGCGCGTCGGCGAGGATGTCGAGCAGCGCCTGCAGGCGCGGGAACGGTGCCTGCCTGACGCGGTCGATGATCCCGGGCTCGCGCAGGGCCAGCAGCGCCCAAGAGGCAAAACGCACTCCCGCCTCGTAGTGGGCTTGCTTGGTGGCCTCGAGGCGATCGGCGTTTCGGACCGCATCCACGTATGCGTCGGCCACCGCCGTGTAGGTGAGCAGTAGATCCCCGCGCGGCACCACGAGCTGGGCTCTCGCCGGCAGTCGATCTCGTTGCGGGTCGATCGGTTGACTGGCCGCCGCCAGCCGGCCAATGACCGGCCCACCCGCAGCTTGGCGATCTGCGGATACTGCTCGACGGTGGCATCGACGACGCGTTCCGCGCCCGGCAGGTAGAGCACTACGTGCGCGACAAAGTTGTCGCTCTCCCAGTGGGGGCTGGGCTGACCCGTGGACCGTGACCCGGCCCCGGGCGTCGGTGACGGTCAGCTCCACCGGCTGGAGTTCCGCCGTGATGCCGAGCTGTCGGTAGGCCTGCTGGAGGGTCAGGCAGGCATCGAGGCAGATGTTGCCGCGGAGCCGTGGGCTTTGCTCAGCCATAGCATCGGCAGCAGCATCACCACCCGGGTGTCGGCCGGCATCCCGTCAGCGACCAGAAGCTGGCCGAGGTGACCGTGGTCGGATCGCAGCCGCCCGGGAGTGAACCGATTGCTTCCCGCGCCGGATGCGGTGCCCGCACGTTTGGGAGTGCGTGCGGCCTTGCCCTTACGTCCTCTGGACTTCGGCATGCCGTGACGGTAACTCCCAAGAGCGACAAATTCTTCGGGGTGATGCTGGAACGGCCTGGAACCCCCGTGGCCACGGCGGGCCGCCACGGGGTTTGACGGCTTGCGAGAAGGGCCGGCCGCGCCAGCGGCGGCCCCCGCCGCGTCTGAAAGCCTCGCTCCTCCGAGCTGGATGCGGGGCATGAGCAGCAACCGAACGGCCAGTGGCAGCAGCGCGTCAGGGCGAACGGGATTACCGCCATCCGGCGTTCCGACGTGGGTAAGTATCGAAGGCCTATATCCCGCTAAGCTGGCGAATCTTCCCCAGCGGGTAGGGGGCCCGTCTGTTTCGGCCAGGGATGCTGCTCGCCGATCGTGTGGCCGTGCAGGTAGGTCAGCACCTCGCCCCCTGCTCGTCGAACCCGAGCACCCGCGGCGCCCCCTGCCCGAGGTCTTGGCCGGCCAACCGAGCCCACCCGGCTCCCTCACTTCCGATGGCAGTACGAAAGTAGCTGGACGTATGTCAGCGCCGGGACCGTCGCTCCGGTGGCGGGATCCGCGCTCCCCCAGGCCACTGCGACCTGCATGTCCGTGAACGCCGGTTTGAGGATGGCCTCCCTGTGTTCCCTGCTCTGCAGCCACCAACCAACGGCTGCCTTGGGGGTTATCCCGTCGGCACCCGCCCACGTGTAGGTGTTTTCTGCGTAGCCATAGTTGCGGCAGTTTCGGCCGAAGCCGACACTCTCAACGCGGCTCTTCTCGGTGGATCCGTCTACGGGATTGATGTGCGGATTGCACTTGTCAGTGCCCTGAACAGGCTTGTTGGGGTCCTTGATGGGCACACAGTTCACCTTCGACCGTTGCTTCACCTCCGCAACGGTCCCCCACCAGCGGATTCTTGCCGCATCGCTGGCGTGACGGTATGCCACGTTCGCCAATCCGGGCTTCATCCCCTTGAGGGACAGTCCACTCTGCAGCGGAGCGAGCGGCGGTCGCTGCTGTGCCCGAGCCTGGTTGACCAGGCACAACACTGCCCGCTCGATAACGTTGTTCTGCCCCCTGTAGGCCACGCGGCCCCGAGCCGTGTCAGGGAATGCAGACTGGGGCCGATAGACCATCTCGCTGTTGGCACAAGCGTGAGCGGCCGTGGAGGATGCGGTGGCTGCGGCAGGGATGGCGACCATCGCACTGATCCCTAGCGCGACGGCGGGGACGGCAACGGTTAGTCGGCCCAGCTGATTCATGGCTTCCCTCGTGGAGTCAGTCATCGTGTGCTCACACCATCAGTCAGGGTGTTTGCATCACGCATGCTCCTTACTTGCAGGCGGATGAATACGGCGCGTCACGTGCGGTCAGCCCGGCCACCGCGGGGTGTCGATGAGGTTGGCCAGCAACGGGGCCGCGTGCGCCGCCTCAGCGGGCGGACGCTCCGCCGGCGATCTGGCGAGCAGGGCGGTGAGCAGGTCGCTGAGAAGCGGTCCGGCGCGGTCCGGCGCGGGAACCGCGTCGGTCAGGACGGCGGCGATGGCGGCGGCCGCGGTGTCGCGGTCGAAGGGGGACACGCCCTGGACGGCGTACTACAGCGTGGCATCCAACGCCCACAGATCGGTGGCCGGCGTGCAAGGCGCTCCGGTTCAGGCCAGCGCGTCGCGCAGCGCGGCCAGCACCCGGTCCGGGCCCATTAGGCGGGCCACTTGTAACAGGTGGACCAGGGCGGATAGTCCGCCGGCAGAGCCCACGTAATGCCGTTGTCGGTCACGTAGCACTACGCAGTCGCGATAAAACGGGAGGGGCCGCCTCCTGTGCCCACGACAGGGGGGCGGCCCAACGATTAGCTGGTGTAGTAAATCTCCAGGTGATAGTGGGACGTGGTATGCGACCAGTGCGGGCCGTTGATCGCGCGGCACTGCCACGTTCCTCCCCACAACTTGCCGGCGGACCTGCAGGACGCAAAGCCAGCGGACGTCAGAGGGTAAGCCGCGACGTACTCCCAATGTCCCGAGGTCGTCGTGGCGATCGCCGGAACCGCCGCCAAAGCGGTGACGGTGGTCACAGCGGCCAGTGCAACCGCGCCCAGACGTCTCGCGAGCATGTGCATGATGCTCCTTAGCAAGAGGGGTTTCTCTTTCTGATTGCTCTGCGCATGAGTATTGGCGATGCATGGGGGCCGTGTCATTGACCGAGAACGCCAACTTGCATGCCATCGTGCGCCAAACGGCCGCGCGATGCGGACAACAGCGCAGCTTGGTCAGTACCTTCCAGGATTTCAGGGTCGCGACGGCACATGCGCCTATGGCGTGGATACAGGCGTGGGCGCGGTTGACGTCTCGCGTGCGCCGGCGCCTGGCGTCCGTCATCGAGGGCTGGGCGGCACCCTTGCCGCGTCCGGAGACCGGCGGCCGGTCTCCGGACGCGGCGAAGCGAACGCGCGGTGCAGGGGGCGGGTCAGGTGGTCACGAGGAGGTGCTGGGGCCGGTAGCTGAGGGCGCTGTCGGTCCAGGTCACCTCATCCAGCGAGGTTGCCGGTCGCAGCCGGGGCCGGTGGACGGCCAGGGCGCGCAGGGCTTCCTGCAGCTCCATCCGGGCCAGGTTGGCGCCCAGGCGGTAGTGCGGCCCGTGGCCGAAGGCCAGGTGGTCACGGAGGTTGGGCCGGTGCATGTCGAATCGGCCGGGGTCGGGGAACTTCTGGGGATCGTGGTCGGCGAGATAGGGGCTCGGCAGGATGACGCTGCCGGCGGGGGTGACGCGCCCCGAGGGCAGGGCGATCTCGTCGCTCGCGCGGCGCAGCAGGCCGTAGGTGCCTGGTCCCTCGAAGCGCAGCGCCTCTTCCACGGCCGGGGGACCAGCGCCGGATCGGCCACCAGTTGCGGGTAGCAGCCGGTGTGCAGGAGCCGGAAGACGGCCCGCGAGATCATCATGACCAGGGTTTCATGGCCGGCCACGATCAGCATGAGCACCATGGCGACCAGCTCGTCCTCGCTGAGCCGGTCCTGCCGGTCGCGGGCGTCGATGAGCAGGTCGATGAGGTCGTGCCGCGGCTGCCTGCGATGCTGGGCCACCAGCGTGACCGCGTACTGCTGGAGCGCGAGAAAGGCCTCGCCGCGAGTCTGCTCGTCGGCCGTGCTGGTCGACAGGAAGTTCTCGCTCCAGGCGTGGAAGCGCGCGTAGTCCTCGGCCGGCACGCCGAGCACCTGGCAGATCGCCCGGGTGGACAGGACCAGGGCGAAGTCGTCGACGACGTCGAAGGCCGGACCGAGCCCGGCCAGCAGGTCGCCGGCGATGTGCCGGATGGCTGGGCGCCAGCGCTCGGCCTGGCGGCCGGTGAAGGCCGGCGCCACGAGCCGCCGGAGCCGGGTGTGCTCGGGGGCGTCCATGTTGGGCAGCGCCTCGACGTTGTCCATGCCTCCGCCGCGGACCATGACCGGGTCGCCGGCGTGGAAGCGCCGGCTGCTGGCGGGGCAGGCCAGCGCGGTCCGGACGTCCTCGTAGTGCACCAGCATGGGTGCCGTGTCGCCGCTGGGCAGCGTCATCGGCGCCATCGCAGCCGCCGCGTCGTAGCGGTGGGCCGCCGCCGGGGAGGGGGTGCCGGCGGGTCCGGCCGGTAGGTCGGGCCATGGCCAGGTACGGGGTTCGACAGTCATCCTGCCTCCTAGGGGTGATCAGGACAGCGTGATCGGCGGTAGACGACGATGACGGGCAGCGGGGGAGGAGGGGGTCGGGCGGTCGGCCGGGGTCAGGTGATCGCGATGTAGAGGACTCCGCCGGTCAGAGCACCGGCGGCCAGCCCGGCGATGCTCTGCGCGGTCGTGTGGTGGCCCTGGACGATGCGCGACCACGCCACGGCGGCGGCCAGCAGGCCCAGGCCCGCGCCCAGGACGGGATGGGGGGCGAATTCCGCGATGCCGATCGTGGCGCAGCCGGCGGCGGTCGCGGCGTGGATGCTGATGTTGTGCCTGCGCCATGCGGTGATGGTGATCGAAATGGCCAGCAGTGCTGCGGTGACCGCCAGGACGGGCAGCGGTGCCAGGTGTGCGGCGACGGCCAGGCCGGTGATCGCCAGGCCGGTCACGATCGAGGCGAGGGCGGCCGCGATCTGACGGCGGCTTTTGGCTCCGGCAGAGCCGGTGCGCCGGCGGGCGTCGAGGAACGGGATCACGCCGGCGGTGATGGCGGGAATCAGCGCCCAGGCCGCTCCCGCCGACCCTGCGGCGTGCGCTCCGACGAGCAGCGGCATGACCGTGGCGAGCAGGGAGGGATGGCAGAGCCTGGACAGGTAGACGGCGATCAGCTTCAGCCCGCCGTGTGAGGGGGCCGGGGTGTGTCTGCTGGAGGGGTGGGGCAGGGCTGGGGGGCTGTGGCGGAGTTTTGCGGCCATGAGGCGACCTCCTGCACAAGACGCGGCCGGCGCCGCAGACGGGTGTACTCGCGGGCGACGTCAACCAGCCAGTCGGGCTCGGCCGCCAGCGGACTCAGCGCCCAGGTCGCCATCTGGTGGCGCGGCTGGGCGGTCACCCGGGGCAGCGTGGTGATCGCCCACCGCGCGATGGCGGCCGCTTCCCGGGACGGGGCGTCGGCCGCCTCGGTGCCGGCTGCCGAGGCCCAGGCCCGGGCATCGGCCAGGGCCTGCGGCGAGCTGTACTCGCGCAGCCACAGCAACCCTTCGTGGATCACCATGTCGCGCAGGCGGAGCTCCACCTCGGGAAGGTCGGATGAAGCCCGTACCAGCCGTGGGAAGGCGCTGGTGATGTCCTCCCACAGCGGCGTGAGCGTGCGCAGGGTCCAGCGGGGCGTGGCCCACCGCTGTGCCCCTTCCAGCATCGGCAGGCTGATGCCGATGAAGCCGGCGAGGTAGCCCGGAAAGTTGACGTACCGGGTGAGCTCCATCGACCAGGTCATCGGCGGCGCCGGCATGTCGATCACCTGCGGAAGGAGATACGCCATCGTGTAGATCGAGCGGGCCATGCCGGCGACGGAGGTCACGGCCATCGTCAGCAGGCTGGCTCGCAGCCACCTCGACTCACACACCCGCGACAGCCGGATGAACAAGATCGTCAGGGTGACGTACTGCGTGATCAGGGTGCTCTCGTACAGGGCCAGGAAGGCCAGCTGAGACCCGCACGTACGCGGCCGTGTCCCACGGCCGCGTACGTGCCGAGATAGTCCAGGTCGTAGCTGAAGGCCAGGCCGCCGAGCACGACAGCGACCAGGGTGGCCGCCGCCAGGGGCGTGTGCGGGCGCGCCCACCAGGCCGCTTTGCCCTGCTGACGCCAGGCGTACAGGGTCCAGGCCAGGATCCACGCCATCGCGTGGACCGCCGTACCGGTCTGGATCGCGAACGGCAGCGACCTGCTGCCGGTGAGGGCGGTCAGGTCCGGGCCCACCAGGAGCGCCTCGAAGAGCATGGAGATGAACCCGGCGATCAGGCCCAGCACGATCATCCACCGGTCCGGGGAGCGCCCGACCCCGAGAAACCGCACGACCGCGAGCACCCCCATGATCACCAGGGCGAGGGCGATCAGGCCTTCAACCACCTCGGCGCCCACCGAAGGGATCGATCAGCGGTTCTTCCATCCGGCCCAGCAGCCCGCGGTGCGGCCGTGGCCGCTGGGTGCGGGTCTCGACGCGGGCGCGCAGCAGTGCGGCGAACCCTTCGGCGCGTTCTTCCTCAAAGGACTGGTACTCGGTGCGTCCCATGATGCGCCGGATGGCCTCGGCGCCGCCGAACTCCAGCAACGTCGGCGCGAAGATCTGGACCAGCCGATCGGTCGCCGCCTGGCGGTCGAACCCGCCGGCGTACTCATCCAGCAGGTTGCCCAGCTCGTGAGCGATGAACCCTTCCTGCATCCACGGGGGGATGGTGGCGTTGCGGGCGTAGCCGATGACGGCGCGGACGGCCCCGGGGTTCGCGGGGATCCTCGATCAGGGTGAAGAATCCCGTATCGGCGCAGTCGGTGGGCGGGGCGTTGCCCCGCCCGAGCAGGCCCACCTCGGCCGGGTCGAAGTACCTCAGCTCGACATCGATGCCCAGGCGCCGGCCCACGGCGCGGCAAAAGGCGCGCATGTCGAACGCCCCGGGCTGGCCATCGACGAGATCCAGGATCTCCGCATGGTCCTTGCTGACCTGCTGGGTGATGCTGAGCTGGGCCCGTCGCCGCTTGGACGACGCCGGGACACCCGTGCGGCCTCCCCGCGGGCCTTTACGCCAGCCAACCACGCGCCCCTCCTTGTAAGTGCGCCCCGATCTGCGACCTCATCGTCACGGTGGGAGCACGGCGGGACCACATGACCGGGCTCCGCACATGCCTCGTGATGCGCTCACTCATGGCCCGACGAGATCGGACGCTGGCCTGCTGAGGAGTCCTCGTCGGCGGGCGGATCCGGTCTGGCCGCCTGGAAGGCGTCGAAGAAGGCGCTGGCGATGATGGAGCGGGTGCGGTCGGGAAGGGCGGCAGCCGCCGTGCTCGCCCCGGCAGGCCATCATGGTCGCTGCCGCGGCCTGGACCCACGCGCGCCCGTCCGCGGCCATGCTCGTGGCCTACGACGCCGACCCCTCCCTGAAGGTGTTGCGCATGAACTTCGCCCCTACCTTGCAGGACATGCTGTCCGCATTGATCGCCGGCACCCTGACCCGCGCCGGAGCGCTTCGACAGGACGTTTGATCTGAGGAGATCGCGGCTCACGTCCCTGGTAGTCATATCGCCGGGTCGTCCGTCATTCTCTTGGTCAGGCGGGGCTCGGGCCACGCCGAGGCCAGGGCCTTGACGATCGCCCGCCGGCCGACCCGGCACTTCTTCTCGATCGTCCAGCCCGACCTCCTCAGGTGAGCCACCTCGGCGGATCGCAGCGTACAGATCGACCTTGGGCGAGGGCATGAGGACGCTCCTTCATCACGAAGCGCATCCCAGCGCCTCACCGTAAGCCATGCCATGCGGTCAAACTCACGAACAACGACTTCACCGGAACGGGACCGCGGCCACTGCTGACGAACCACCGCGGCCAACTCTCACGCACAAATCAGTCCCAGGGTGGGAGACGGCCACGGAGTGGGAGGCGCGCACCTCGGTGCCGTGCGCGCCGGCACGCTTGGCCATGAAGCGCTGGACGTTGGCCGGAATGTTGAGGTCCTGGGTCGTGATGACGTCCCAGCTCGGCTTGTCCCACCACGCGGCCACCTCGGTCTTCTCCTCAAGGGCCGACTGGGCGATGGGTCTCCGGGTGGCGCCCGTGCCGGCCGGCACGTCGGCGGCGAACTGGTGGCGGAACTTGTCGGCCTTGATGTAGAGGTCGGTTCCCTTGCCGCCGCTGGGCAGGGTGAACGGGGTGGGGTCGAGGGCGTCGGGGAGCGTCGAGCCGGGGTACTTGTTCGTCGGCTTCAGGGCGGTCTCACCCGGGGCAGGCAGGAAGGCGGCCACGTACACCAGCGCCTTGACCTGGGGTCGTCCGCGCCGGCCACGCTGATGGCCAAGCCGTCGTAGGAGTGCTCGACCAGGATCTCGGGACCTTCGACGTGGTCGAGCACGTTGCGCAGCCCCCAAGCCACCCCGTACCAGACCCCAGCTGGCACCCCGTGACCACGTGTCGCAGGCCCCCATTCAGCGCGAGCGCCGCGCCCAGGGTCGGCCGAAGGCCGATCCACCGGACGCGAGCGCAGCGAGCGCCCTGGGCGCGGAATATCCGGACCGGCACTCCGTACCGGGCGGAGCGGCATTCACGCGCCGGCTCCCTGATGGAGATCTGCGGTGAGTCCAGCGGGCCGCAGGCACGCAGTGCGGCGCGCCACCCGAGGGGGTTCCCCGAAGGTCTTTCCCGATGATCTGAGGGATGTTTGGTATGGCGGCCCGCCCGGCCGCGACGGATCATGGCGCCCGGTCAGCGAGCATGAGTGACAGGCGGTGAGACGCTCCACTCGACGAGTGGGTTCCTCACATTCGACCGCGAAAGAGGAAGATCACCGGGCCGATGCCATCTCCCATCTCGGGTGCCATCGCTGCAGCTTGAGGCTCATCGCGCGCGGCTACACAGGTTGAATTCGCAGAGCCGGTCATGGGGTGGTCAGTGCTCTCGCCACCGTACTGGTGGGCTGCTCCCAGCGTTGTAGCTCGGTCAGTCGTTGATCCCGGTGTGGTAGTGGCAGAAGACTACGCCTGTGGGATGACCCGCACCAGCGGCTGGACGACCATTGCGGGTTATGAGGACCCCAGTGAGGTTCGTCCAGGCAACGCGCCAGGCCGCCATCGAGACGCTGCCGTGACTTCAGGCCAGATACCGAAGGGTGTCGCAGCGGTGCGCAAGCGAAGAGTCGTCAAGATCTTCAGAGTGGTGCTCGCTGTCCTGGTCGGGATCCCGGCCGCGGTAGTCGCCGGGCTGCTTCTTTGGGACGGCGGCATCGACACCGGCCCGCGCCGGGAGCTCTTCCCCAGTGTCCAGATCGACCTGCGGACGGCCCAGACACGGCGTGGCCCGATCGAGTACGACCTGTACGGTACGGAAGGTCCGGTGCTGCTGTCTGTTCACGCCGGGCTCGGCGGAGCCGACCAGGGACGACTGTTCGCCGGCTGGCTGCAGCAGGACGGGTTCCGCATCCTGAGTCCTTCGCGGCCCGGTTACCTCGGCACGCCCTTGGAGAGCGGCCGGACCGACGAGGAGCAGGCCGACCTGCTCGCCGCGCTGCTGGATGAGCTCGGCATCGACCGGGTCGGAGTCCTCGCGGTCTCGGCCGGGAGCCCAGTGGGCTACACCTTCGCCGCACGCCATCCGGATCGGATCTGGGGGATGGTCTCCATCGGCGGAGTGAGCAAACAGCAGCCCCCCGGTAAGCCGAGCTCGTCGCTGCGGAGAACGTTCCTGAACACCGTCGGGCAGAAGCTCACCCGGCTGACGGCGATGCTCTCGTTCGAGACCGTGGTCTCGGCGACGTTGGACGAGACCAGCACCTTCAACGAGGAACAGCGGGCCGGGCGGCTCTCGTACATCATGAACACGCCACGCGTGCGGACGCTCTTCGAGGCGATGTTCGAAACGACATTTCCCTACGAGGAGCGCTGGCCGGGCACCGACAACGACGCGGCGCAAGCCCGGCGCGGCGGTTCGCCTCTGGAGCGGATCACGGCTCCGACGTTGGTGGTCCACGGAAGGCAGGACGGCGATGTGTCCTTCGGCCATGGAGAATACGCGGCCGAGCGGATACCCGGCGCGCAACATCACTGGATGGAGAATGAGGATCACCTGGGCTTCTGGCTCAGCCCCAGGGCGGACCAGTCACAAGCCGTGGTGCGGACATTCCTGCGGCAACACGCGCCGCGCGAATGAGCCGTCGGCTGCTACGTACCGGAGTGAATGTCACAACGGGCCGGTGAGGACCCGGCGGGTCCTGACGACGTCGCCGCGGATCTCGATGACCGCGCCGAGGGGCAATCCTCCGGCCAGCGCCATCAGCTGGTCGGCGGCCGCGACCAGGTCCTCTTCCGCGCCGGGGTCGGACAGGAGGCGGCGCCGGATTCGGCGCGGCGACCTTCGTCGGAGATGCCTGGTTCGGCGGGGCGGCCTTCACCGGCGACGTCGGCTTCGGCGGGGCGACCGGGCTGGAGCATGCGGAGCTGGACGGCGTGCGGGTGGCACCGGCCAGGAAGGGAGTGCAGCGGATGTGGCCGCCGTGCTGGCGGGTGGAGGCGGCGGCGGACGGGGGCAGACGCTGTGCCTGGCGGCGGCGGCCGGCGACGCTGAGGAGGAGGGCGGGCCGGGGCCGGCCGCGGCGGGCGGTGGTTGACATAAGGCCTCCTATCACGCAGCGCGAGCTGCGATAACGGAAGGATCGCGTTATCGCGCCGGACTTATCCCGCCCTGTTCGAGCCGTAACCCTCTCCCCAGGAACACCGGCGGCATATGGAGTCGTGGCGGCTTCCCGGAGCTTTGGGAGTTCCGGGCCGTCTGGGGGTCATTAGGCTCGGCACGCACACCCGTACCACCTGGGGAGGCGTAGGCGCTGATGGCCGATCTTGAGTTTCCCGCCGACGTCCTGGCCGCGTGGCGGGCGTACGCCACGGCCACCGCCGAAGTGGTACGACGGGCCGAGCTGCTGCCGAGGGAATGCGACATCGCCTCCGGGAAGGCGCCGCTCTCTGACGAGCCGTACGCGGCGCTTGCGCAGGCTCAGGCGCGCCGGCATGAGGCGCTCGCCGAGCTAGAGCGCCTGCCGTGGTGGGAGACGGTGGAGAACCGGGTCAAGGCCGAGCTGGCGCTGCGCCGGGCGGCACGCAGAAGGGGTGACGTGCCGCCGGGGGCGTGGCGGCGGTGCGTGGGAGGCCAGGGGCGCAGGCCAGGCCGAGACGGGCTGCCGCCGAACGCGGGGCAGGGAACCTCACGCGTCGTCCATCAGACCCGCCGCCTGGGCTGCCTCGACGGCCATCGCCAGGTCGACGTCGGACAGGTCCACGTTGTACCGGGCGGCGAGCCAGGTGAGCACGCGGCGGCGGGCGGCCGGGTCGAGGGGTTCCAGAGCGTTGACCACGGCCTGTGCGACGTCGATCTCGGGAAGTAGACCCTCCGCTCCCGAACATGTGGCTGGTTGGGTGGGGTTTCTGCTTGATCGTGTTCGTGTCGGAGACGGTCGGGTGGAGGGCGGGTTCGGGTGCGTCGGGAGTGGGAGCCGGAAGAGCCGATCGCGGCGTGGACGCTGCTGGACGGCGACTGGGAGCTGGTGGGGAACAAGACGGGGGGCGACCCGTCTGGGGTTCGGCCTGATGCTGAAGTTCTTCGAGCAGGAGGGCCGGGGCTCTCCTCGGGAAGGGTTGGAGCCCGATCTTCTGTCGAAAAATCCTGTCGTCAATTCGTGTGCGGAACCGGCCATCCGACGTCACGGTTCGTCGCTCGATGTCCGGTTTTCGAGAGGGCTTGCGGGCCCAATCAGAGGGTGTCGTTAAATCTTCTAATCCCGACATCCTCGTGTAGGTGCCGCGGCGCGAACACGACCGCTTCGGGGCCGGGGGGCACCTTGGGAATCGGGGGCCGAGCTGATCAGCATCCGGCTTGCCACGAGTCGGTGATGTCAGAGTTGGGCGGCGAGCGATCGGAGTTGCTTGATCACGTCCGTGCCGGTGGGCGCGTGATCCGGGTCCAGCAGCCACTGCATCATCAGGCCGGTCAGCAGGGCGAGCGGTACTGAGCCGCCGAGTCCCTCCCGTCCCTCGCGCTGCCCTCTGGCGAGGTGTTCGCGTACCTCTGGCGACCGCTCCGCCTGCACCGCGGCCTCCAGCTGCGCCACCCACAACGCCCGATGGGTGGTGAAGCTGTCGATCAGGGCCTGCCAGCGCTGGTCCGGCTCGTCCGAGGGGGTGCGGCGGGCGAGTTCGTCGCTGAGTTCGTCGACCGCCTCCACCAGGGCCTGGGTGAGCAGCGCGTCCTTGGAGCCGAAGTGGTAGCCGATGGCGGCATGGCTGACTCCGGCGGCCGAGGCGATGTCCCGGACGGTCGTGCGAGCCCAGCCTCGCTCGATCAAGCACCGCTTGGCTCCGGCCAGCAGATCCTCTCGGTTTCCCATGCAGTGCAGCATAGCCGATAAATTGCCCATCCGGTCTATCCAAATGGATTGACCAAATGGGCAAATCGGCTTACTGTCATGCCCCATGACCAAGACGAAAGTGCTGATCTCCGGCGCGAGCGTGGCCGGCCCCGCCCTCGCCTTCTTCCTGAACCGCGACGGGTACGAGGTGAGCGTGGTCGAGCGCGCGCCCGAGTTGCGCGACAGCGGCTACGCGGTGGACTTCCGCGGCGAGGCGTTCGACGTGCTGGAGGAACTGGGCGTCCTCGCCGAGATGCGCGGGCACGACACCAAGATGCGCGGCATCACCTTGCTGGACGACAAGGGCGTGGAGACCGGACGGCTGCCCGCCGAGGTGTTCGCCGGCGAACTGGAGGTGCCGAAGCAGGAACTGACCCGGATCCTTCACCGCATCACCGCCGACGACGTGACCTACGTGTTCGACGATTCGATCAGCGCGCTGACCCAGCACGAGCCGGGCGTCGCGGTCGAGTTCGAGCGCGGCACCGCCCGCGGGTTCGACTTGGTGATCGGAGCCGATGGCGTCTATTCCAAGGTGCGGCAACTGGCCTTCGGCCCGCACGCCGATGCGTTGCGCCACCTGGGCCTGTCCGGAGCCGGCTTCAGCGCCCCCAACCACCTCGGTCTGGAGCGTAGCGGCCTGCTGCAGCAAGGCTCCGGCGCGGCGCTCTATCTGTTCAGCTCCGGCGCACCGGACCGCCTTACCGTCAGCTTCTCCTTCGCCACCGCCTCACCCGCACTGGACCGACGCAGCCGAGACGAGCAGGAGAACGCAGTGCGTGCGGCTTTCGCTGGCTTCGGCGGGGAGGCCCCCCGGCTGCTGGAGGCGATGAGCGAAGCGGACGACTTCTACTTCTCCTCGACCTGCCAGGTCCACCTGGACCACTGGTCGTGCGGCCGGATCGCCCTGGTCGGCGACGCAGGCTACTGCGCCGCCCCGACCAGCGGCATGGGCACCTCACAAGCGCTGATCGGCGCCCGAACCCTCGCCCGAGAATTGGCCTCGGCGGACGGAGACCACCTGGCCGCCTTCACCGCCTACGAACAAGAGCTACGGCCCTACGTCACCGGGAACCAGGCCGCGGGCCGCCAGGCCGCAACGATGTTCGGCGGCCACGCCGACCTGGCCAACTCTGGCCCAGGAAGCCGACGTCCCCCGCAACACGCTCACGCAGCGCCACAGCGACCTGCGCAACGAGTTCTATGAGCGCGTCAAAGCGCGCGGAGCCACCCCCGACGTCGAAGTGCGCCTGCGGGAGACGATCAAGAAGCTGAAGAAGACGATCGCGAACAAGAACAAGGAACTCGCCCAGATCAGGGAAGACGTTCCCGCGCTGGTCCGGGCCGTTCACCAGCTCACCCTGGAGAACCAGGAACTGCGCAAGCAGCTGGAGCTGCCTGAACCGAACATCACCCCGCTGCGCCGTCGAAGCTGAGAGCCGTCAAACCGGGGCGGCAGTCTCTGACGACAACGACCTTCTGATCACGATTCGCATGCAACCGCTGCCGGATCGCCTACTAAAGGTGACGATAGCGGCGTGAACAGACGCAAGATCGGCTGGCGGGTCCTCCTCGCCGTGCTGGCCTTCCTGGCGGCTGGCGCGGTGGTGGCTGTGGTCTGGCCCGTCTTTGATCCGGACGACAAGATCAACCGCGCCGAGCTCACCTCCTTGATGACCGCCCTCATCGTGGCGGCGGCCGGGGTGGCGGTTTGGGCCCGCCGCTCCGCAACCGCGCGCGCCGACACCGGGACCGAGGCGCGCAGCGTCGTGGACACCGCCGCGCACGTGCTGGCCGGACTGGTGGAGCAGCAGTGGCGCACCGAAGCCCGCCACCGGCTGCTGGACGACCCCGAACCGATCCCAGTCCACTGGAAGCTCATCGCCGACGAGACGGTGATGAGCCAGCCCCGCCTGATCACCGCCCAAGCTGAACTGACCTTCACCGGCCGCAGCGACGACATCGCGGCCTTGGCGGAGTCCTTTCGCGGCCTGAAACGGCGGCGGCTGGTCATCACCGGCGGAGCGGGCATGGGCAAGACCACGCTGGCGGTCCAGCTGCTGCTGCAGTTGCTGGCCACCCGCCAGACCGACCAGGCCGGTGCTCGCGAAGGGGAGATCGTGCCGGTGCCGGTGCTGCTACCGGTCTCCGGCTGGGACACCGGCACCCACGACACGCTGCACAAGTGGCTGGCCGACCGCCTGGAACAGGACTACCCGGCGCTGAAAGCCCCCCAGCTCGGCCAGGGCGCCGCCGCTGCCCTGGCCGAAGGCGGACACATCCTGCCCGTCCTGGACGGTCTCGACGAGATCCCCGCCCCCGCCCGCGCCACCGTGATCGCCGCGCTCAACGCCTCCTTGACCGCCCGCGACCAGCTCATCCTCACCAGCCGCCGCGCCGAGTTCACCACCGCCATCCACGGCACCGGCCGCCCCCTGAACGCCGCCGCGGTCATCGTCCCCAAACCCATCACCCCGCAAGCCGCCGCCAACTACCTGACAGCTTGCCTCGCAGACTCCCCCTCCGATGCCTGGCACAAGGTACTGACCGAACTACGATCCGGCGCCATTCCCGCGTTAACCCAGTTGGCCGCCACCCCGCTCGGGTTGTGGCTGGTCCGCACCGTCTATGTCGCCCCCGGAACCGATCCCACCCCGCTGGCCGACCCTCTGGCCGGTGACTCCGCAGCCCTGCGCTCTCATCTGCTGGATCGGATCATCCCTGCCGTCATCGGCGCTCGCCCGCCCAGCAGTGACCCCGCCGACCACTTCCGGCCCCGGCGTCGCCTCGATCCGGACGCCACCCGCCGTTACCTGACGTATCTCGCCCACGCCTTTCCTCCGGACACCACCCGCGACATCACCTGGTGGCGGATCGCATTCACCACATCTCACAGCAGGCGCCTGACCTGGCTCATGGTCGGGCTCGTGGGCGGGCTCGCGGGCGGGCTCGTGTTCGGGCTCAGGGGCGGGCTCGCGGGCGGGCTCGCGGGCGGGCTCGTGTTCGGGCTCAGGGGCAGGTCATGGGTCGACGAAACACCCGGCTACGCCAGCTTCCGTGGACGACTCCCCCTTCTCCACACCATTAAGAGCGGACTCATAACCGGGCTCGTAACCGGGCTCCCAATCGGGCTCGTGGTCGGGCTCGCGGGCGTGCTCATGATCGGGCTCGTGGTCGGGCTCGCGGGCGTGCTCATGATCGGGCTCGTGGTCGGGCTCGCGGGCGTGCTCATGATCGGGCCCGTGGTCAGGCTCGTGGACGGGCTCGTGGACGGGCTCCTGGCCGGGCTCGTGAGCGGGCTCGTGTTCGGGTCCATGGGCGGGTCCGTGATCGGGTTCGTGGGCGGGATCGTGGCCGGGCTGATCAAGTGGGCAGAACAGCCCACCCTCACCTCAACCAGCACCCCCCACTCCACCTGGCGATCCGACAGAGCGCTCACCCTCCTTCGAATGCTCGTGGCCGGGCTGGCGTTCGGGCTCGTGGCCGGGCTCGTGTTCGACTTTTTGGACGGGCTCGGGGCCGGGCTCCCGGGCGGGCCCGTGGCCGGGCTCGTGGCCGGGCTCGTGGGCGGGAACCACCATGCCTGGCTCGCATGCATCATCGCGATCCCCCGGCTGGCCCTCACACGACGGCTCCCCTTGCGGCTCATGGACTTTCTCGATGACGCCCACCGGCTCGGGCTGCTGCGCACGGTCGGGCCGGTCTATCAGTTCCGCCACGCGGCCTTGCACGACCACCTCGCCGCCGGCGCCTTTGGTGAGGCTCCTATTCCGTGACGCTGAGAGACCGGTTCCGCATCCGTAGTCGGCCGGTGCTGCGGACTACACCGTTGGGCATAAGGGCGTCGTCGAGACAGCTCAAGAAGTTCAACACGCAGACTTGACGGGGAACCGTACGGCCAGCGCGACCCCATCGCCTACACACAGGTCCAACCCGATCTGGTCGTGGAAGTCCTGGTAGACACGGCTACCGACGCAGGGAGACCTCGGCACCAGTGCCGTTACCTTCGGCCGCGAACCGATCTTGATCCCGCGCACGTGGTCGCGCAGCGCGACACCGTGGCATGAACCCGCACCGGCCATCCCTAGCGGTTTCGACCGGGGGCGGCCGAGCGGAGCGGGGCCGACTGATTGAGCACGGTCATCCTCCCGGGGGGCGCTGCTGGATGTGCCGTGGAGGTCTCGGTGCTGTCACGTGCGCCTCGACTCCGCCATGCTCTGCCGTAGCGGCGCAATCACCGCGGCGTTGGGGTAGGCGCGTTCGAGGGTGGAGCACAGAGCCCTGCTGCGGGTCGCGATGGCCACGGCAGGCCGGGGCGAGGTGAGCGCCACGAGCCCATGGGCGACGGCCTGCTCGGGATCGCCCACCCGGGCGCAGGCGATGCCGAGGTCCATCGCCGTAATGGCTCGCCGGGTCGGGGAAGCCAGGGGATCGTGCTCGTAGATCTCCATCGCCTCGGCCGCGAACGTCTGCACCTGCTGGTTGTGGCCCAGCCACAAGCTGGAGGTCGCCACGGTGGACATCGCGCGTACCGCGTCCGCCGTGAACAATCCGGCGGCGTGCGGCGGGTACCGTTCGGCCTGGCGGCGCAGCCGTACAAGAGCGTCGTCGGCGGGAGCACGATGGCCCAGCCTGGCATGGGCACGGGCCAGCTGGCCGGTCAGCCGCACCTGGGCGGCGCTGCCGGTCGGTGCCACGCCAAGGCCCTGCTGCGCGGCGCGCAACGCGTGCTCCGGCTGGTCGTCGTACAGCCACGTCGTGGCTTCCACATCCCAGCCCCACGCCACAGCCTCAGCGTGATCGGCCTGATCCGCGTGGTGACGGGCATCGGCCGCGTAGGCGAGCGCCGCCCGCACCTCCCCCTGATCATGTAAGGCCCAGGCGAGCACCAGGGACAGCCACGCGGCGGCGACGTACAGCTCCCGGCGCTGGCGCAGCGTCATGCGCAGATCGAGCATCTGTGCCACGTGCAAGCGATCGGGACGGGCTTGCCGCCATAGCTCACCGGCGCTGTAGCGCGCGTAGTTCCGCCCGTATCCGCTGATGGCCTGGCGCACCTGCGCCACACTGGCCTTGCCGAGATCGGTTTGTTCGCTTCGGCGGGTCAGCTCCCACGCCTCAGCCTCAGCGCGGGGCAGCAACCCGCCGGCAACCAGGGCGGTGGCGCCCAGCCGCAGCGCGTCACGGCGTTTCGTACGATCACCTCCTGAACGGGGTCGGCCGGTCTGGCAGTCCTGCCAGGATTCTCACAGCTCGCCCCCAGCCGACAGAGTCGCCTCCGCCCGGTGGGCGAAGTCGTCGCCGGCCGGGTACCGGCCGGACTCGATGTGGCTGATATAGGACGGGTCGTAGCCCATCGCCTCGGCGAGAGCCTTCTTCGTCATCCCGCGGCGGCTGCGCCAGAGCGCCAGAGCGTCGCCGAACGAGCGCCGTTCCTGAACGGGGCTGACCTCCATGTCCCTTATCTTCCCCGGCGAGGCGCGCATGCGTGAGTGAAGCGTGAATGAGCCCGTGTTCACCTGACCTCAGGGGCCGCGTCCAGGGTCTGCTGGCAGGCGACCGTACCGCCCCCCGATCTTCGGAGGCTCTCGTGTCCCTGATCAACAACCCGCTGCTCATCGACGCCCACCAGCTCCCGCTGCCCGGCCGGGGCCGGACCGGCGTACTGACTGGCGGCCGCTCCCGCGAGCGCGCCCGCGCGCTGCTGTCCGGTAACACCGCGCTCGCCGCGCTGCAGCGCCTCGGTCTGTCCGCCGTCCTGATCGACACTGCCCAGCCCGGCCTGCTCGACCAGCTGAGCGAGATCGATGTGGCCCTGCTCGCCATCGCCGGCCAGTACGCCGAGGACGGCAAGCTGCAGGGGCTGCTGGAGCACCTCGGCATCCCCTACACCGGGTCCGGCGTGCTGGCCAGCGCGCTGGCGATGCACAAGACGGCGGCCAAGACGATGGTGGCCGCCCATGGCGTGGCCGTGCTCGCCGGCGCCGACATCGATGCCGAACGGCCCGCCGACCTGGTCGCCAAGGCTGCGGCACGCGAGCTTGTCGATTACCGCGGATCTTTATACGGCGGTTCTGCCGGAGGTGGCGCGGGCGGCGGCCGAAGCCAGTGCGGCCATGGTGCCCCGGGGGGTCAACCGGGGCGGGGCGCCGTGAAGCGGCCTGTTCCGGACTGGCCTGCCGGCCGAATGTGCCGGTCGGCTGGCCAGTCCGGGACTCGCGGTCTCCCTTCGGTCTCCCCTCCCTTTTGAGAGGGGTTCGCTTGGGTCGGGCCGCTGAATATCCGCAGGTCAAGCGAGGTGTAACGGTGTGAAAAGATGTCACGCGTCATCAAGGCGACATGTTCTCATTCCCGCTGCACGTGTCTCGCGTCTGTTCGTGAATGCGCAGGTCAAGCCCTAGGCGGGCGGTGAACGTAGGGCTTGACGGCCCTAGTCGATCGCCTTGTCGACCTTCCGCCAGTCGACGAACTTGAAGTTCGTGACCTCGCGGTCGCCGTCCCCCGGCGTGTCGGCGCCGTCGTGCACCACCAGCAGTCCCTCCGGGAACGCGCTGCCGAGCGAGGCGCTGGTGACCATGGCCCCGTCGCTGACCTCGGCGCCGTCCGTGCGGGTGCCGGCGGCCACGCGGAACTGGGCCAGGTGGTCGTTGTCCTCGCGGTCGTAGACGGCGAAGGTGTCGTCGCCCTGGCTGGAGGCCAGCAGGTAGCCTTCCCCGTCGTCCCCGTCCTCGAAGATCGTCAGGCCCTCGGCGTCGGCCGACAGGTGGTCGCCGCCGTAGCCGCGGTCCTGGCCGGGGACGCACTCCTCGGTCTCCGGGTCGAAGGTGTCCTGGCGGCCGTACTCCCTGACCTTGTCCATCAGCACCGGACGGCCGGTCAGGTCCGCGCGCAGGCGCCAGATGCCGACGTCCTCCTGCGCCGCGTACAGCACCCCGTGGGCGCGGTCCACGACCATGCCCTCGACCTGCGCCAGCTCGCCCGGTTCGCCGCACGGGACCCAGGTGGTGCCGTCGGGCAGGGGGAAGGTGGCGGGCAGGTCGAGCGTGCGGACGGAGTGGTAGGTGACCTTGCCGCCGGGGGCGGCGGTGAGCTGGAGGAGGCCGAGCCTGGTCTGGTGGCGGCGGCTGACGACCACGCGGGTGCCGCTGACGGCCAGCCCGTACGCGGTCTCCGCCTCGTCCACCTCCTCCTGGGTGGTGTTGAAGACGAACGGCACGGACGGGTCGGTGATGTCGGTCAGCGGCGGCCGGCCGGCGGCGGCCGCGGCCGGGTCGATGGCGTAGACGCGCAGCTGGTCGCGGCCCCGGTCGGAGGCCACCGCGAGGTCCACCGTGGCGCCGGTGGACAGGCGGAAGCCGTGGACGAGGTCGACGTTGTTGAGCCGTCCCGGCTCGTGGTCGGGGCCGGGCGGCGGCTGGGCGGGTACGTGCTGGAGCTGGGCGCCGGTCAGCGCGTACGCGTACAGGCCGCCCTCCTTGGCGGTGGTGACCACGACGCTCCTGCCCGGACGGGTGGGGTGCACCCAGATCGCCGGGTCGTCGCCGTTGGCGAAGCCGCCCGCCTCGTCGTCGTACAGCGACGGCGTCTCGGCGGTCGCGGTGACGGTGGCGACCCCGGAGGCGGCCGCGGGCACGGCGGCGAGCGGAAGGGGGGTGACAAGCAGGAGGATCGTGGATAAGAAGGCACGCACAGGCATCTCCTCATGATCGTTGATCACTCTGAACTACGGGTGAACGTGCCGGGCATAAGTCCGCATGTCTATACAAACAGATGACATTGGGGTAGAACCAGGGCTAGCCCGTTGGTCTTGGAGGTGTCCTATGAGACGAACCCCGATCGTGCTGGCACTGCTGGGTGCGCTGGCCGTCACCGGCTGTTCCTCCTCGGGAGGTCAGACCGCGCAGAGCGCCCCGCCGGCCTCCTCCGCGCCCGCCCCGGCCGGGAGCGGGAGCGGCGGCAAGTTCGCCGTCATCACCCATGGAGCGCCCGGTGACTCCTTCTGGGACGTGGTCAAGAACGGCGCGGAGGCCGCGGGCAAGCAGTACGGCGCGCAGGTCACCTACCAGGGCGACGGCGACCCGGCCAAGCAGTCGCAGCTCATCGACCAGGCCATCTCGGAGAAGGTCGACGGCATCGTGGTCTCCATGGCCAACCCCGACGCGCTGAAGGAGGCCATCGGCAAGGCCGTCGCGGCGAAGATCCCCGTCGTGACGATCAACTCGGGCGCCGACTCCTCCAAGGCGTTCGGCGCGATCACCCACGTCGGCCAGTCCGAGGACGTGGCCGGGCGCGGGGCGGGGGAGCAGCTCAAGGCCGCCGGCGTCACCAAGCTGCTGTGCGTGATCCACGAGGCCGGAAACGTCGGGCTCGACCAGCGCTGCAAGGGCGCCGAGGAGACGCTGGGCGGCACGGTCGAGCGGCTGCAGGTGGACGTGAGCAACCTGGCCGACGTCACCTCCAAGGTCGCCGCCAAGCTGCAGTCCGACCAGCAGGTCAACGGCGTGCTGTCGCTCAACCCGGCCGTCGCGGTCGCCGCCAGGGACGCGATCAAGGACGCGGGGTCGCAGGCGAAGCTGGCCACGTTCGACCTGTCGGCCGACGTGGTGACCGCGATCAAGGACGGCGAGGTCCTGTTCGCCGTGGACCAGCAGCAGTACCTGCAGGGCTACCTGCCGATCACGTTCCTCAACCTGTACAAGGCCAACCTCAACACCGTCGGCGGCGGCCTGCCGGTCAACACCGGGCCCGGGTTCGTCACCAAGGACACCGCCGACCAGGTCGCCAAGCTGGCCGAGGCGGGGACGCGATGACCATTGCGGCGGACGAGCGGGTCGGCCACGTCGGCCTGGCCCGCCGCCTGCTCATCCGGCCCGAGCTCGGGGCGGTGGTCGGGCTCGTCGTGGTGTTCGTCTTCTTCGCTTCCCAGTCGCCGGTGTTCCGGTCGCCGGACGGCATCGCCAACTGGCTCGACCCGGCCGCCACGCTCGGCATCATGGCGGTCGCGGTGGCGCTGCTGATGATCGGCGGGGAGTTCGACCTGTCGGCGGGCGTGCTGACCGGCACCAGCGGGCTGATCCTGGTCACGCTGGCCACCCGCTTCGGGTTCAACGTGTGGCTGGCGATGCTCGCCGGGCTGGTGGTCGCGCTGGCCGTCGGGTTCGCCAACGGGATGGTCGTCACCAGGACGCGGCTGCCCAGCTTCATCGTGACGCTGGGCACGTTCCTCATGCTGCAGGGCGTCAACCTCGGGGTGACGAAGGCCCTCACCGGGACCGTGCAGGTCAGCGGGCTGCGCCGGGCCGAGGGGTTCGAGGGCGCGAACGCGATCTTCGCCGGGACCATCGACATCGGCGGCACCTCGTTCCGGGTGGCCATCCTGTGGTGGATCCTGGTGACGGTGGTGGCCACGTGGGTGCTGATGCGTTCCCGGGTCGGCAACTGGATCTTCGCGGTGGGCGGCAACGAGCAGGCCGCCCGCGCGGTGGGCGTGCCCGCCGCCCGTACGAAGATCGCGCTGTTCATGACGACCGCGTTCGCCGCCTGGCTGGTCGGCTCGATCCTGGCGCTGCGCTACACGTCCGTGCAGGCCAACATCGGCATCGGGCAGGAGTTCATCTACATCATCGCCGCCGTGATCGGCGGCTGCCTGCTCACCGGCGGGTACGGCTCCGCCATCGGGGCCGCCATCGGCGCGGTGATCTTCGGCATGGCCGACAAGGGCATCGTCTTCCTGGGCTGGGACGCCGACTGGTTCAAGTTCTTCCTCGGTGCGATGCTGCTGCTGGCGACGCTGGCCAACCGCCTGGTCAGGCGGTACGCGGAGGAGGTGAAGCATTGATCCTGGAGACCAGGGGCATCGGCAAGGCGTTCGGCTCGGTGCTGGCGCTGCGCGACGTGTCGATGGGCGTGGCGGCCGGGCAGGTCATCTGCGTGCTCGGCGACAACGGCGCGGGCAAGTCCACGCTCATCAAGATCCTTTCGGGGATCCACCAGCACGACGCGGGCTCGTACCTGGTGGACGGGCAGGAGGTGCGCCTGGCCAGCCCGCGCGACGCGCTCGACCGCGGCATCGCCACCGTCTACCAGGACCTGGCGATGATCCCGCTCATGTCCGTCTGGCGGAACTTCTTCCTCGGCTCCGAGCCCCGCAAGGGCCTGGCGTTCGACGTGGCCAAGGCCCGGCGGGTGGCCCGCGAGGAGCTGCGCGCCATGGGCATCGACATCCGCGACGTGGACCAGCCGGTCGGCACGCTGTCCGGCGGCGAGCGGCAGTCGGTGGCCATCGCCCGGGCCGTCCACTTCGGCGCCCGGGTCCTCATCCTCGACGAGCCCACCTCGGCGCTCGGCGTCAAGCAGGCCGGGGTGGTGCTGCGCTACATCGCCCGCGCCCGCGACCGGGGGCTCGGCGTGGTCTTCATCACCCACAACCCGCACCACGCCTACCCGGTGGGGGACCGGTTCCTGTTGCTCAACCGGGGCACGAGCATGGGCGAATACGCCAAGGCGGACATCACCCCGCAGGAGCTGACCGCGCTCATGGCGGGCGGGGCGGAGCTGGAGGAGCTGGAGCACGAGCTCAAACGGCAGTGAACTTGGCTGACATTTGACCCATCAGGGCGGTCACCTGGACGGAACGCCAGGCAGAAACACCTCGGCATGTCGAAACACCGATAGGCGCCGGGAGACCACCTATGACCACGATGATCAGCAGGAACGTCGTGCTGGAGAAGGCGGCACAGCAGTTCGCGGACGCCAACGCCAAGCCTCCCTTCATCTACGAGCTCCCGCCGGAGCAGGGCCGCGAGGTGCTGGAGAAGCTCCAGTCCGACCCGGACGTGCCCAAGCCGGAGATCGACGAGGAGTGGATCCAGGTGCAGGGCGGCCCGACCGGCGTGATCCCGGTGCGGATCGTCAAGCCCAAGGGCGCCACCAGCACGCTGCCGGTGATCTTCTACATCCACGGCGCCGGCTGGGTGTTCGGCTCGGCCCGCACGCACGACCGGCTGGTGCGCGAGCTGGCCGTGCGCTGCGACGCCGCCGTGGTCTTCCCCGAGTACGACCGCGCGCCCGAGGCCAGATACCCCACCCAGATCGAGCAGAACTACGCCGCCGCCCAGTGGGCGATGCGGCACGGCCCGGAGAAGGGGCTCGACTCGTCCCGGATGGCGGTGGCCGGGGACTCCGTGGGCGGCAACATGGCGATCGTGCTGGCGATGATGGCCAGGGAGCACGGTGACGTGCGGCTGTGCGGCCAGGTGCTGTTCTACCCGGTCACGGACGCGAACTTCGACACCGAGTCGTACAGGCAGTTCGCCACCGGCTACTACCTCAACCGCGACGGCATGAAATGGTTCTGGGACCAGTACACCACCGACCCCGCCCAGCGGGCCGAGCCGCACGCCTCGCCGCTGCGGGCGCGCACCGAGGATCTGCGCGGCCTGCCGCCGGCGCTGGTCGTGAACGGCGAGGCGGACGTCCTGCGCGACGAGGGCGAGGCGTTCGCCGGGCGGATGCGCGAGGCCGGCTGCGACGTGACGGCGGTGCGGCTGGCCGGGATGGTGCACGACTTCGCCATGGTGGACCTGCTGCGCGACACCAACGCCAACCGCACGGCCATGGAGCTGGCCACGACCAAGCTGCGCCACTGGCTGTATTCGGAATCTACAAAGTAAAGGCGCCCGGCGTGAAACTGTGGCCCGGGAAGCCCCCGGGACCGTTATTACCCCGCAGGCCAGATCGCGGACCGCCCGCGAGGGCGGTCCGCCCCGGCCGTGCCCGCGGCCCGCGGACAGGCGGGCGTGCGGTGTCACCGCGGGCGGCCAGGGCGGGCCGCACAAAGTGAGGGGGCCGGTCAGGGCGATGCGCACAGGTGAGCCGGCGCGGGGCCGCCGTAGGGTGCGGCCAGATTCCGCCCCCCTCCGAGGAGCTTGCATGACCGCCACCGACTCCCGGACGCTGCCCATCGGCGCGGCGTTCGACCGCATGCCGTTCACCCGACGGCACGTGCTCATCGCGCTCGCCCTGTTCATCGCGTTCGTCATCGAGTCGTGGGAACAGCTCGCCCTGGTCTACGTCTCCGGCGATCTGGGCACGAAGCTCGGGATCGACGAGGCGGGCGTCGGGGTGGTGCTGTCGGCGGTCGCGTTCGGCATGATCCCGGGCGTGCTGGTGTGGGGGCCGGTGGCCGACCGGATCGGGCGCAAGCCGACGGCGTTCTGGTCGTTGGTGGCGTACGGGGTGATCGCGCTGGCCTCGGCGTTCGCCCCGAACATGGAGGTACTGGTGGCGTTGCGGGTGGCCTCGGGCCTGGCGCTGGCCGGCGTGTACACGATCACGTTCCCCTTCTTCCTGGAGCTGCTGCCGACCCGGCACCGTGGCCGGGCGGCCGTCTACCTGTCGATCGGGTGGCCGATCGGCATGCTGGCCGCGATCGGCGCGTCGGTGTCGCTGGGCGACCTGGGCTGGCACGTGGTGGTGATCGCCAGCGCGGCGGCGGGGCTGTGGGCGTTCGCGATCAGGGCGTGGGTGCCGGAGTCGCCGTACTGGCTGGCCGCGCGCGGCCGGCAGGAGGAGGCCCAGGCGGTGCTGCGCTCGCTGGGCAGCCCGGACGCCGAGGCCACGTTCACGGTGGCGAGCCACCGGGTGGGTCGGCCGCTGGACCTCTTCAGGGGCGGGCTGGCCCGGATCACCGTGGTCATGCTGCTGCTGAACTTCGTCTTCAACTGGGGTTACTGGGGGCTGCAGACGTGGTTGCCCACGCTGCTGCAGGACAGGGGTCTGACGCTGTCGGCGTCGCTGGGCTTCGCCGCGCTGAGCGCGCTGCTGATGATCCCCGGGTACGTGAGCGCCTCGCTGCTGACCGGCCGCTTCGGCCGCCGGAAGGTCTTCCTGGTCTACGTGGTGGCGGCGGTGCTGGGCGGGCTCTGGTTCGCCACCGCCGAGTCCATGGTCGGGCTGTACCTGGGCAACTTCGTGCTGGCGTTCTTCAGCATGGGTGCGTGGGGCGTCTGGAACACCTGGAACGGCGAGTTCTATCCGACCGCCCTGCGCGGCACCGGCTACTCGTGGGCCACGGCCGCGCAGCTCGTGGCCACCACGGTGGCTCCGTCGGCGGTGGGCGCGCTGCTGGCGAACGCGACCGGCTTCACCACGACCATGCTGATCATCAACGCGTTCATGGTGGCGACGGCGCTGCTGGCGCTGCCGCTGCCGGAGACCGAGGGGCGCGAGCTGGAGTGATCGTCGGCGTCGCGCTCGGTGAGGCCGCGCCGGTGGTGGTGGCGGTCAGGGACGGCGCGGCCAGCTGGCCGGTGGCGCGGGCGGTCGCGCGTTCGGCCGAGCGGGCCTGCGTGGCCGTGGACCTGGGCGGCGTGCGTACGGCTCCCGTGGCGGCCGTCCGGGTCGGCGGGCCGTGCCCGGAGGCGCTGCGCCCGGTGGTCGGCTCGGGGGTGGCGACGATCGTGCGGGGCGGCCACAGCGTGACCGGCAGGCCGCTGGCGCCGCTGGACACCGAGGCCGTGCGGCGGTTCGCGGCCACGTGCGGGCTGACGGACTTCGCTGTGACGGCGACGGGCTCGCCGATGCTGACCGACCACGAGCTGGCGGTGGCGGCGATCATCGCGGCGGAGGTGCCGGAGGCGCGGATCACGCTGTCGTACGAGTTCGGGCACCCCGGGCTGCGGGAGCGGGAGGCGGAGGCGATCCGGAACGCGGCGCTCGGCCCGGAGGCGGGGCGGATCGCCGACGAGGTGGCCCGGGAGTTGCCCGGGGTGCCGGCGTATTTCGCCAGGTCGGGGAGCGGGCTGGTGGCGGCGCACTACTTCCGGCGCTATCCGCTGGCCTGCGACCTGGGCGCGGCGGCGAGCCTGGCGCGGGGCCGGCCGGTGCTGGGCGGGGAGGTCTCCGACGGGGTGGCGGCGGCGTACGGCGCCTCGCTGGGCCGACCGGAGGCGCAGGTGGAGCGGATCGTGCAGGCGCGCGGGCGGGCGGAGCTGGACCGGGTGCTCCATGACGTCAGGGACGAGGCGCTGGCCCGGGTGGTCAGCGCGGGGGCGGCGCCGGGGTCGGCCAGGATCGAGGAGACCACGGTGAACCCGCTGTCGTACCTGCCGGACGGGCTTTACCGGGTGCGCGTGACGGCGGGTGGGCTGCCGTGGGCCGGCTGATCGATCGCGACGGGCTGGGCCGGTTCTCGGAGGGGTCGCGGTTGTTCGCGACCGGGGCGGCGGACTCGTCGTACAACCTGGCTCTCGACTGGGCCCGGTCGGTGGTCGGACGGGGCGTGGAGCTGGTGGCGGCCGGGGAGCTGGCGCCGGACACGTTGTGTGTGGCGATCAGCCTGGTGGGCTCCACGACGGCGCTGGGGGAGCAGCTCCCGGCCGGGGACGAGCCGGAGCGGGCCGTGCGGGCGCTGGAGCGCAGGCTGGGGGAGCGGGCCGGGGCGGTGGTGGCGCTGAACCTGGCGGCGGAGAACGCGCTGGTGCCGCTGATCGGGGCGGCCGCGCTGGGGGTGCCGCTGGTGGACGGCGACGGTACGGGGCGGGTGTTCCCGCTGGTGGAGCAGACGACGTACGCGCTGGGCGGGATGAGCCCGGTGCCGCTGGCGCTGGCGGGCGGGTCGGGGGAGCTGGTGCTGCTGGAGACGGGGGCCGGCCGGGTGGAGGAGCTGCTGCGTCCCGTGGTGCTGTCGGTGGGGGGATGGGCGGTGGCGGCGTGCTATCCGATGGCGGCGGGCGATCTGGCGCGGGTGCTGGTGCCGGGGACGGTGAGCCTGCTCATGCGGGCGGGGGAGCCCGGGGTGCCGCGGTCGGCGGCGGCGCCGTACGGGGTGCGGACGTTGTGCCGGGGGCGGATCCTGGCCGTGGAGGGGAGCACGGGGCACGGTTCCGACCTGGCGTTGCCGTCGTTGCCGTCGAGCATCGTGCTGCGGGAGTCGGAGGGGTTGCGGCGGCTGGTGCGGCTGGAGGCGCACAACGAGATCGTGCTGGCGCTGGCCGACGGGGCGGTGGTGGCGACGGTGCCGGACCAGATCTGCATGATCTCCACGGCCGACGGGATGGTGGTGGACGTGGACAAGGCGGAGCCTGGTCTGGAGCTGGACATCATGGTGGTGCGGGCGGCGCCGGTGTGGCACACGGATCGGGGGCTGGCTCTGGGCGGGCCGCGCGCGTTCGGGATCCCGCTGTGAGCCGGGGGCTTGAGTCGGGGGTTGCGGGTGAGCTGGGGGTTGCGGTGAACGGTGGGATGCGGGCGCCTGGGTGGGAGGCGCCGGTCACGGTGGCCGAGCTGGTGAACGCGGGGCCGCTGGCCGGGGCGCGCATGTACGGCACGGGTGAGAACGCCGTGCGCGGCGTGCGGATCGTGGACGAGCTGTCGGTGTTCGGGACGGTCGCGCCGCACACGGCGGTGGTGCTGATCGGGGCGGCGGCCAGCGGCGGCTGGGCGGTGGAGATGGCCATGCGCCGGGCCTGGGAGCAGGCGGCGGCATGCGTGATCGCGCCGTCGGGCGGGCTGAGCGAGGGCTCGGGGGAGGTGCTGGCGGAGCGGCTCGGCGTGACGTTGATCTTCGTGGACGAGGATCCGCTGATCGTCGCGGTCCGGGTCGCCTCGGCCGCCTCCCGGCCGGACGCGGCCCGTACGCAGCTCGTGGCCCGCTGCGCCACCCGGCTGGCCGAGGCGGGCGCGTCGGCGCGGCGGGTGCTGGGCGTGCTGAACGCGGAGTTGCCGGGCACGTCGGTGGCCTTCCTCGACCGGTACGGCCGCTACCTGGCGGGCCGCCGGGACGCGGCCGGCGACTCGCCCGGGGCGCGGTCCGGGCGGTGGTCGGCCGAGGTGACGGTGCCCGGGCAGGAGGAGCTGGTGCTGGGCACGCTGGTGGCGGGCGGCTCGTCGCGCTCGCCGGGGTGGCCGTCGGTGGTGCGTACGGTGCTGGGGCTGGCGGTGGCGCCGATCACCGCCTGGGCGGCGCAGGAGCGGCTGCGCGCCGCGACCGACTTCGCCCTCCAGGCCTCCCTCGCCGAGCGCCTTCTCACCGGATCCGCCACCCCCGCCCTCGGTGCGCCGCCGGACCCCGGGGCTGCCGGTGAGGCGGCGGCCGGTGAGGACGCGGGGACCGCGGCGATCGCGCTGGGCTGGCCGGTGCGCGGGCCCCTCACCGCCTACCACGTGCGCCCGCCGGCGGAGACGGACGACGCCCCGCTGGCGCAGACGCTCATCACCGCCGGCCTCGGCCAGGTCCCGGTGCTCGTCCGGGGTGAAGGCTGGGCGGGCTGGTCGGCGCTGGGGCCCGCCGAGCTGGCCGGACGCGTCGAGCACTGCCTCGGGACGATGCCGTGGCCGTGCGCGGGAGGGGTGGGCGCGCAGGTCGACGGCCTGGAGCCGGTGGCGGAGTCGTTGCTGGGGGCGCAGGCGGCGGCGTTCGTGGCGGCCGAGGGTACGGTGCTGCGCGCGGACCGGATGGGCCCGGCGGAGCTGCTCGGCGCGCTGCCCACCGGCGTGCTGCGGGCGCCGGCCGTGGTCGTGCTGCGCCCGCTGCTGGGAATCGACAGGGACGGCACGCTGCTGGAGACCCTGGCCGCGGTCCTGGACGAGGGCGGCGCGCTGAAGGCGGCGGAGCGGCTGGGCGTGCACCGCAACACGATCACCACCCGCCTGGACCGCATCAAGGCCGCGGGTTTCGATCTCGACGACGCCGCCACCCGCCTGGCCCTGCAACTCGCCTGTCACGTGATGCTCCGCTGAGCTCCCCATGGCATGCTCGAAGGGCATCCCGGAAGGAGACTCCCCTTGCCCGCTCCCGAATCCGAGGGCAGGTTGCTGGCGGTCAGCGACCTGCACATCGCCTACCCCGAGAACAGAGCCATCGTGGAGGACCTGAAACCGGTCACGCCCGGCGACTGGTTGCTGGTGGCCGGGGACGTCGCGGAGCGGCCGGCCGACATCAGGTGGGCGCTGGAGCTGCTGGCGGGCCGTTTCGAGCGGGTCGTGTGGGTGCCGGGCAACCACGAGCTGTGGACCATGCCCGACGAGCCGCCGGACCTGCGGGGGGTCGCCCGCTACGAGCACCTGGTGGGTTTGTGCCGGGATCTGGGCGTCCTCACCCCGGAGGACGCCTATCCGCTGTGGGAGGGGCCGGGCGGGCCGGTCCGGATCGTGCCGCTCTTCCTCCTGTACGACTACACGTTCCTGCCCGAGGGTCACCACACCAAGGACAGCGCGCTGGCCTACGCGCACAGCACCGGCGTGGTCTGCACCGACGAGTACATGCTGCACCCCGACCCCTATCCGAGCCGCGAGGCCTGGTGCCGGGCGCGGGTCGAGCTCACCGAGCGGCGGCTGGCGGAGCTGGACGACGACGTGCCACTGGTGTTCGTCAACCACTACCCGCTCGTACGCGAGCCGACCGACGTGCTGCGCTATCCCGAGTTCGCCCAGTGGTGCGGCACCACCGCCACCGGGGGCTGGCACCGCCGCCACCCCACCGCGGCCATGATCTACGGGCACCTGCACATCCCCCGCGTCACCTGGTACGACGGGGTCCGCTTCGAGGAGGTCTCCCTCGGCTACCCCCGCGAGTGGAAGCGCCGCCCCGGGCCGCGCCGCCTGCTGCGCGACGTCCTGCCCGAGGCGTAAGGGCGCCTACCGGTCTCTGCCCGGCAGGCTCATCGGCGCCCTTCCAGGAACGAGGCGAGGGCGTCCAGGGCGGGCCCGGGATCGTTGCGGCCGACCCCGACCCGGAACCGGTCGCCGGGCGTGGCCGTCAGCTCCGAGCGGTAGATGCCGGCGGGCAGCAGCAGCACGCCGGCCTTCTCGACCAGCTCGGTGCAGAACGACTCCACGCCGTCGCGCCCCAGGTAGCGGGGGAAGGCCACGCAGCCCCCGTCGGGTGCCCGCCACTCGAACAGGTCGCCGTAGCGGGTGAAGAACTCCTCGAACAGCGGCAGGTTCGTGGCGATGATGCCCCGGTTGCGCTCCAGGATCCGGTCCCTGGCCTTGATCGCGATCCGGGCGAGCACCTCGCTGGGCGCGGAGTTGCAGATCGTGGTGTAGTGCTTGGCGCGTTCGAGCCGGGAGCGCAGCTCGCGGTCGCGGCAGGCGATCCACCCGACCCGCAGTCCGGGCAGGCCGAGCGACTTGGAGGTGACGTTCAGCGACAGTGCGGTGGGTGACAGGTCGGCGGCCTGCGGGAGCGTGCGGGCCGGGTCGAGCTCGAGGCCGCGGTAGACCTCGTCGCTGAACAGGTGGATGCCGCGTTCGTCGCACATCGCGGCCAGGCGGGCGAGGTCGGCGGCGGGGATGAGCGTGCCGGTGGGGTTGTTGGGGAAGTTGACCGACACCACGCGGGTGTTCGGGCGGATGGCCGCGGCGACGGCGTCCAGGTCGAGCGCCCAGTCGTGCTCGGGGTCCAGGGCCACGCCGGTGACCTCGCACAGCGACAGGGGCACGGTCTCGGCGGCCTGGTAGTTGGGGGTGATCACCACGGCGTGGTCGTCCGGGCCGAGCAGCACCTGCATGGCCAGGTAGAGGGCCTCTTCGGCGCCGGCGAAGCAGATCACGTCGTCCGCGCCGACCGTGTCGTAGGTGTCGGCGACGGCCTGGCGCAGCTCGAGGGCGCCGAAGGTCTCGGTGTAGCCGAGGGAGAGGGTCTCCCAGGCGTGGATGTCCTCGGGGGCGGCGAGGGAGAGCAGCTCGGTCATGGTCATGGTCTGGGCGTCGGACGCGGTCAGGTGGTGCCGGGCGGTGAACTCCCAGCGGGAGAAGTAGACCTCCAGCCGGAAGTCGGGCAGTCGGCTCATGGGCGGCTCCTTCTGAGTTCGGCGAGCAGCGCGTACAGGGTGGATCGGGAGGTCTTCAGCGCGCCGGCGACGACGGGGACGGCGCGGCGGACGGCGAAGACGCCGGCCTGGTCGAGCTCGGCCAGCACGGCGAGGCGGTCGGCGCGGGTCAGGCGCTCGACCCCGCGCCCGTGCTCGCGGACGTAGGCGCCGACGATCTGGTGGACGCGCTCGGTCCAGTCCTGCTCGAACAGCGCCTCGGGGCGCGGCGCGGTCGGCGCGGCGAACGCGGCCAGCAGCGCCGCCGCCTGCTCCATCGGGGTGCGGTCGAGGTTCACGCAGAGCACGGCCGACGGCTCGCCGCCGTCGTCGCGCAGCACGGCGCTGACCGAGGACAGCCGCCGCCCGTCGGACAGCAGCCTCTCGTACGGGCCGTAGACGTCGTTGCCCGCCGGGTCGAGCCGCTCCAGCTCGCCGAGCAGCGACGGGTCACCGGCGCCGCGCCTGGACATGGGGTTCCACACGGCCAGCACCCGGTCGTTCCCGGCGTCGTGCAGCACCACTTCGGCGTGCGGCGCCAGCAGCGCCGCGATCGCCTCGCACACCGGCGACCACATCCGCACGCGTGGATCTGTCTGCGTCACACGTCGGATGATATGTCCAGGTTGGACATTTTCTCCAGTCGGAGCGTGCGGTTCAGAGCGCGAGCTCGACCCCGTAGTTCCGCATCCACTCGTCGAGCTGCAGGAACCGCTCCAGAGCCGCCCGGTTCCCCGGGGCGGGTGGCTGGTCGACAGTCGCGCGGGCCTTGTCCCAGTCGATCAGCCGGGCCGCGGGTGAGTCCTCCCGCTGGAGCAGGACGCGGGCCTGTTCGTGCAGGGCCTGGTCGTAGGAGGGATCCTGGGTGGTCGGGTACGGGCTCTTGACGCGCTGGAGGATGCCCGCGGGCAGCAGGTCCGACGCGGCCGCGCGGAGCAGGCTCTTCTCGCGGCCGTCGAACGTCTTGAGCGCCCAGGGCACGTTGAAGACGTACTCCACCAGGCGGTGGTCGCAGAACGGCACCCGTACCTCCAGGCCCACGGCCATGCTCATCCGGTCCTTGCGGTCGAGCAGGAGCTGGACGAAGCGGGTCAGGTGCAGGTAGGAGATCTCGCGCATGCGCCGCTCGTGGCCCGTCTCGCCCGGGAGCCGGGGCACCTCGGCGAGGGCCTGGCGGTAGCGCTCCTCGCTGTAGCCCGGCAGGTCCAGCTCGTCCGCCAGGTCGTCCCTGAGCAGCCGTTCCACGCCGGTGTGCGGGGCGGCGCCGGGGATGGCGAGCCACGGGAAGGTGTCGGCCTCGACCGCCTCGCGCTCGTGGAACCACCGGTAGCCGCCGAACACCTCGTCGGCCGACTCTCCCGACAGCGCCACCGTGGAGTGGCCGCGGATGGCCTTGAACAGCAGGTACAGCGAGCTGTCCATATCGCCGATGCCGGTCGGCAGGTCGCGCGCCCGCAGCACCGCCGAGCGCACGCCGGGGTTCATCAGCTCGCCCGAGTCGAGCACGATGTCAGTGTGGTCGGTGCGGGCGTGGCGGACCAGCTCGTGGACGTAGGGGGTGTCGGGCGTCGAGCGGGTGAGGTCGGGCTTGAAGTTCTCGGTGTAGCCGGCGAAGTCGACGGAGAACGAGCGTACGGTGCCCAGGTGCTGCTCGCGCAGGTGCCTGGCGGCCAGGGCGGTGATCGCGCTGGAGTCCAGGCCGCCGGACAGCAGGGCACAAAGGGGCACGTCGCTGATGAGCTGGCGGGCGACGATGTCGTCGAGCAGCGTGCGCACGGTCTTGACGGTCTCGCCGACGTCGTCGGAGTGCTCGTGCGAGTCCAGCTGCCAGTAACGGCGCTTGCGGATCCCGTCGCGGCTGACGGTGACGACCTGGCCGGGGCGCACCTCGTACATGCCGGTGAAGATGGCGTGCTCCGGCGTCTTGATGAACGACATCAGCTCGCGCAGCCCGTCGGCGTCGAGCTCGCGGCGGGCCTGCGGGTTGGCGAGGATGGCCTTGGGCTCCGAGCCGAACAGCACGCCGTGGGGGGTGGGGTAGTAGTACAGGGGTTTGATGCCCATGCGGTCGCGGACGAGGAGCAGCTGCTCGGACCGGGCGTCCCAGACGGCGAAGGCGTACATGCCGTTGAGGTGCTCGGCCAGGTCCGCGCCCCATTCGAGGTAGGCGCGCAGCACGACCTCGGTGTCGCTGCGGGTGCGGAAGCGGTGGCCACGGGCGGTGAGTTCCGCGCGCAGCTCGCCGAAGTTGTACACCTCCCCGCTGTAGGTGAGGACGGCGGGCTCGCGCCCCTCGTCGTCGGCCACCATCGGCTGGCGTCCGCCCTCGAGGTCGATGATGGCGAGCCTGCGGTGCCCGATGGCGGCGTGGGGAGCCGTCCAGAGCCCCTCGTCGTCGGGACCACGGCACGCCATCGTGTCGGTCATGTCCTGCGCGATCCGCCGCTCCTGCCGCAGGTCGTGCTCGAAGTCCACCCATCCGCAGATGCCGCACATGTAAAGCCCCCATTCCCAAGGCTCGTATACGTGCCCGGTTTGGGGTAGATAGTGAATAATGTCCCGTTCAACGTGGGGGATGGGATTTTCCTGGTCGGAACGCCGCGCGCCCGCCGGCGTAGAGGGGCGGGCGCGCGGGTTCCGGGTGTCCGGCCGTCAGCAGGTGAGGTTGCCGCCGGGGGAGACCCCGAGGATCTGGGTGAAGCGCTGGTAGGCGTTGACCCGGCTCTGCACCTGGGCGGGGTTGCGACCGCCGCACTCCAGGCTGCCGTTGATGCTGCGGATGGTCTCGCCGAAGCCGCGGCTGTTGACCATCGCGTTGTGGGCCGTCATGGTGCCGGGGCCGTTCTGGGTCATCCAGTACCACAGGGCGGTCTTCCAGGCCACGGCCGCGTCCTGCTGCACCAGCCAGGGGTTCGTCAGGAGGGGCAGGCCGAGCGCGTCGCCGGCGGCCTTGTAGTTGAAGTTCCAGCTCAGCTGGATGGGGCCGCGGCCGTAGTAGGCGGCCTGCCCGGCCGGGCACCCGTAGGGCTGGTTCGGGTCGCAGTAGTGGGGATAGTTCGCGGTGTTCTGCTCGACGATGTGGACCAGGCCGCCCGTCTCGTGGTTGGCGTTGGCGAGGAAGGCGGCGGCCTCCTGCTTCCTGATCGTGTCACTGCCCGTCCTGGCGAAGGCGGGGTAGGCGCTCATGGCCGCGACCAGGCCACTGTAGGTGTAGAAGGAGTTCCGGCTCGGGAACATCTGGTTGAACTGGGCCTGGGTCACGACGAACCCCGACGGGTCCGGCGGGTCGGTGGGACCGCCGGAGCAGGTGTGCGGGTCCCAGTACCAGTGGCTGATGACCGGGTCGTACCCGGGGTTCTCGTGTACGGCGATGTAGTGGTTGCCGTCGGTGTAGCGGACGATGCTGCCCACGCCGTACCACTGGCCGGCCACCCAGTTCGGGTAGGAGCAGGCCGTTCCCCCGCCGCCGCTGCCGCCGGTGCAGGACCCCTGATCGGCCCAGACGTCGGCGCTGCCGGGGGCCTCGTTCTGGGTCCACCACCGGGCGGACCAGTTGTGCCCGTTGTGCGACACGACCGCTCCGCCGGTGTAGACGGCGGAGGTGCTCCACGCGGTCGCGCAGGCGGCCGCGTTCGCCGCGGCCGGCAGGAGCACCGCGAGCACCCCCGTGGCGAGTAACAGCGCGACCAGCGGGGCCAGGATTCTTCGCAGCACGTGACCACTCCTCGACGCATAATGCTTAAGAAAGTTTCCTAAGGATTAACGGATCGGCTGCCACCGCGCAAGGCCCAAAGTCAGATTCGGGGCGCCGGCCGGGTGCCGGTCCGGCAGTGCGCGCAGTTGGGTCGGGAGAGCGCTGCCGTCGTTTCGTGGCGAGCCGGATCGTCCGACCGGGGCGCCGGCCGGGGGAGGAGCGTTCGGCAGGCGGTCCGGGATGCCGGGCGCGAGGCGGCGAGGGCGGCCTGGCCGGCGATCAGGCCCCGGTCCAGGCCGGCGGCGGATGCGACGGCCTCCATCCAGCCGACGCGGGCCCAGCTGCACCGCAGGCTTGAATGGCGAGGCACTCCAGGTCAAAAACTCCAGGTCAAAACGAGAACAACCCGTACTTGTCGGCTCCTGGGCGGGTAGAAGGGAGGTCGCCCTAGGGGGAAGGGATGGCTGGGATGGTTACTGGCTGGGAGATCAAGCATCGGCTGTATCGGGCGATCAACGCTCATGATGTGTCCGCCGTCCTCGACAATTACCTGCCTGAGGCCGTGTTCGTGGCGCCTTCCGGCGTGCTGGAGGGACATGACCAGATCGCCTGGTTCTGGGAGCAGCTCTTCAAGGCTTTCCCCGACCTTCAGCAGACGCCCTGGTTGGAGATCCCCTGTGACGATCCTGCCGTCACCGAGTGGACGCTCACCGGCACGCATCAGGGACCCTTCCTCCTGCCGAACGGGAGCGAGCTGGAGGCGACCGGCCGCCGCATCGCCATTCGCGGTTCCTGCATGGCCCACGTCGCCCACGGGAAGATCGCCACACATCGGGAGTACTTCGACCAACTGGAGCTGTACTGCCAGCTCGGGTACGGATTGCCCGACGTATGCGATTCAACTCGCTAGTGGCCCGTCGACCGGATGTGTTCGTCCGGCCCTTGTCGGCGCATTCGAGGTGTCGTCGTAACACAGGTGATCGATTGCCGGCGACAGCCGGGAAAGCGAGGTGGTCACCGCTGAGCGTCCTTCCGAGGCCGGCCGGTCCGCCCTGGACAGGACGCCCGTCACACCCGCCACTCGGCGTCCCGGCCGGTTGGCCACAGCGGGGGACACGATCGCGGCCCTCATCCACCTCGGCGTCGGGCTCGGGCAGTCCGTCCCTGATGGTGCGGGCGAGCCGGCATCGCCGCCTGCTGCTCGGGCTGCACGAGCGGCCACCTGGGCGGCGCTGTCGTCTTGGCGGAATGCGCGACATGCACTGGTCGCTGCGGAGCCCGGGATGGTGGCCGGTGCCTCGGCCGTCGTAGGCGGCGCGCCCACCTCGTCGAGCACGAGGAGATGGGAGGTGATAGCACAGCTGTGCGAGCTGCCCGCGAGATCGGGCCGTACGTCAGCCCCGCAGGTCATTTCCGGGTGGCGGTGATCAAGTCACGCGCGCCCTGGCGGAGCAGGTCGGCGGCGACGGACGCTCCCAGAGCGGCCGGGTCGGAGTGCTCTCCCCAGGCGTGGGAGCGGACGAAGGCGCTGCCGTCACTGGTGAACACCATCCCGAACAGGCCCATCTGTCCGTCTGGGGTGGTGGAGGCGTGCCCTGCGATGGGGCTGTTGCAGTGGCCGGACAGCATGTGCAGCATGGTGCGCTCGGCCAGGATGTGGCGCGCGGTCAGCGGGTGGTTGAGCTGGTCCAGGAGCCGCAAGACGGGGGTGTCGGAGTTGCGGGCCTGTAGGCCGATGACGCCTGCGCCCACGGGCGGCACCATGGAGACGATGCCGTCCTCGGCGCTGTGGAACTCCAGGGGCAGTATCTCGTGGTGCCGGTCGAGCAGGCCGAGGCGGATCAGGCTGGTGCGAGCCAGGATGAGGGCGGCATACTTGCCGTCCTCTTTGTCCAGGTGGTTCAGGCGCGTGTCGACATTGCCCCGGATGCGTTCGGCCCTGAGGTCGGGCCGGTGGATGCTGAGCTGGGCGTGGCGGCGTACGGAGCTGGTGCCGATGAGCGACCCGGGCGGGAGATCCGCGAAGGGGACATCGCCGCGGGTGACCACGACGTCGTGGACGTCGTCGCGCGGCAGGTAGGCGCCGAACGCGGTTCCTTCGGCGAGGGGGACGTCACCGGGAACGTCTTTCATGCAATGAACGGCGATGTCGATCCGTGCGCTGGTCAAGGCGCGGTCGATTTCCTTGCTGAAGGCGCCCTTGCCGCCGATCTCCGCCAGGTCGCCAGGCCACAGGTCGGCGCTGACCTGCGTCGGCACGATCTCGATGGAGACGCCGGGAACGAGCTTTGTGATCAGTTCAGCAACATGGCCGCTCTGAATCCTGGCCATGGTGGAGGTACGGGTACCGATCCGTAGCGGGGCGTCGCCGAATCGGGTGAGGACGACTTCGGTCAGAGGGTTCACGTGGGGCGCTTCCTGGTCATGGTTTCAGCCGTGTCGGAGGTGAGCTTAGAAACTACAAGCTGTAGTGCTTGGGGCGATGACGGGGCGCATCGGGAGAACATGCCGACCCGGGCGCCGGGCCTACATGCAGGTCAGCCGCATGCTGCCGAGAGCTCCGCGAGGCGCTTGGCCCGGGTGTCCCAGTTGAGCGCGTTCCGTGGCCTGGCGTTCGATTCAGCGGCGACGGCGTCGAGCTGGTCACGTTCAAATGCCTGACACCACATGGACCGCTACGCGGGCGGACCTGGCCCGCCAAGCCCAGGATGGCACCGACGACGTGGTGGCCCACCTGCTCGCGCAGGCTCGGAACGTAGACGACCAGTGAGTTGCCGCCAACCTGAACTCGCAGGTCGAACGGCTGGTGTGATCGATGCCTGGGCTCCTGGCCATGACTCGGTGTCGGCGCGCCGCTCGTTCAGCCACGGCTTGTGGCCTGTTTCCTGGACCATGCGGTGGCGTCGGCTCCGTATCGAGCCAACAGACGTGCGAACTGGATCCGCTCCTCCGGCGACCAGGCGGCAGTGATCTCTTCGAACGCTTTGCGCTGTTCAGCGGCGAAGCGGTTGCGTTCAGCCTCGCCGTGCTCGGTGAGTTCGAGCACGGTGCGGCGTCCGTCGGACTGGGAGGCCGTCCGGCGCAGCAGCCCGTCCTCTATGCAGGCAGCGACGGTCCGGCTGGCCACCGGCTGGGCGACGCCCATCTCGGCAGCGAGGCCACCGACGGTTGTCTCGCCCGGCGCATCGGCGATCACATTGAGGACAAGGTTGCGGGAGAGATCCTTGCTCGATGCCGGTGCGCGTCGTCGCAGACGTGACAGCGCCGGGCCGATCTGGTCCAGCGCCAGGTCGTCGGAGGGCTGCTCAGAGAAGGACGCGCTGCTCATGTGACCGAGTCTAGACCGGGTTCGCGCATTTGCATAGCATTAGACAAGTGCATAGCATCAGGTATGTAAATCTTGAGCGAGCGAGGAAACGAGGCGGACTGCTATGGCGCTCACCGCGATCACCAACGCGCAGATCTTCGACGGAGAGAAGACGGTCGGCGTGCGGACCGTGGTCATCGACGGCGGGAGGATCGCCCGCATCGGTGGCGACGCTCCTCAAGACAGCGAGATCGTCGACGGCACCGGCGCCACACTGCTGCCGGGACTCATCGACGCCCATGTTCACTCCGCCCCGGGTTCGCTGGCGCTCGCCCTACGGTTCGGGGTGACGACCGAACTGGAGATGCAGGGGATGAACACCCGGGAGAACCGGGGGCTCATCACCGACGACGACACCCTGGCCGACGTGCGCTCTTCCGGCTTTGCCATCACACCGCCCGGTGGTCACCCGAGCGAGCTGATGCCCGAAGGCTTCCGGCCGAAGTGGGATCTCCCGCCGGTGATGCCCCTGATGCCGTTCTCCACCACTCCCGAGGAGGCGGCCGCCTTTGTGCCCCAGCTCCTCGCCCGGGGATCCGACTTCATCAAGTTCATGATCGACGATGGCAGCGTGGAGGGACACCCCGGGCTGCCCACGCTCGACCAGGCCACCGTGAACGCCGGTGTGGCCGAAGCCAAGAAGTACGGCGCCCTTACCGTGGCCCACGCGCTGACCGTGGAGGCCACCAGGATGGCCGCCGAAGCCGGCGTCGACGGCGTCACCCACGTGTTCATGGACCAGCCGCACACCGACGAGATCATCAGCCTCATCAAGGATGCGGGCATGTTCGTCATTCCCTGCATCACTCTCAATGCCTCGATGATGGGAAACACCGGCGGCGAGCTCGCCGACGACCCCCGGGTCGCCGCACGCCTCGACAGCAAGTGGGACCAGACCCTGCGCTCCAGCTACAACCGTTACCCGCAGGGCAAGCTCGACGACGTGTACGACACCGTGCGCGCCCTGGATGCCGCCGGTATCGACGTGCTGGCCGGCACCGACGTCTCCATGCCCGAGACGTTCTTCGGGGGCCTGGCCCACGGAGCGAGCCTGCACCACGAACTGCAACACCTTGTGGCAGCCGGCCTCACGCCCCCACGGGCCCTGCGGGCGGCCACAGCGACCACAGCCCGCCGCTTCCGCCTCAGCGACCGGGGCCGCATCGCCGAGGGCCTCCGCGCCGACCTTCTGCTGGTCGACGGCGACCCGGTCAGCAACATCAGCGACACCCTCAACACCCGTGCCGTCTGGCGCCGGGGCACCCGCCTGGCGGCATGACCGCAGCACCACCCCTTGGCCGAGATCGACATCCACCAGCTGCGCCACGCCCACGCCACCGAACCCGTCAACGCCGGCGTCTCCATCGAGGCCGTACGCCGCCGCCTGGGCCACGCCTCCACCGAAACCACCCAGCTGTACGCGTTGCTGGACGACATGGTCGCCGATGCCGAGATCCGCGCCGCCCGCCGACACCTCGGCCAAATGACGCGGCACCTCAAGGCATTATCGTGTGTTGACAGCCTCCCCCCGGCCGCCGGAGGTCGTTGAATCGAGCACGCCTGACATACCGCGGACATACCGCTCGTCCGTATCGTTCCTCCACGTCGGCCCAAGGAACGAAAGGGACATGAGGATCATGCGGATGTCGGTCGGAATCACCGCCCTAACAGTCGCCGGACTGCTCGCGGGAGTCCAGCCGGCGGGCGCCGCCACGACGCAAGCAGCAGCGTGCAGCGTCAGCCCAGGCATTCCTTACAAGGACGGCGCTCACGTCAGAGGCACGGTCGCGTGGGTCGGCGACTGCGGGCAGATGACTCTGAAGGTGCAGCGCAAGCGGTGGTACGGCTGGCAGACCATGAATTCGGACACGTGGACCAAGGACCCCGACAAGAAGGTCGGACTCCCGGCGAAATGTGGTGACGGCACCTACGACTGGCGTGTCTGGGTATACGCAGAGAAAGCTGGTGGCTTCACCAATAGCAGCAGGAAGATCACTTGCTGACCCCGATCACGTTAGGACGTTTTGCACGTACGGCATCAGATCACCCACGTGCCGCGGGAACCGGCCCTCCTGCTTGAAGAACTTCAGCACTCGTCTTGTTCCCCACCAGCTCCCAGCCGCTGTCCAGCAGGGTCCACGCCGCGATCGCCTTCCGGCTCCCACTCCCGGCGCACCCGAACCCACCCTCCACCTGACCGTCCCCGAAACGATCACGAACCGCACTACCTGGCGGCTGGGGAGATGTTCGGGAGCGGAGGGCTAGGTAGGCGGACTCGATGCCGTGACTCTCCACGACATCGCCCTCCTCGAGTGCGGCCGCGACGACGTCGTGGCGCTGTTGAATTGCGGACGAGTTGGTCAAGGGTGCCTTCGTCGGCCTTGCTGATGAAGGTCATGACGTCGGCGACTGTCACGCTCATCTCGGGTCCCTCAGGTCAGGGGAAGGTCTATGGGCAGGGCCCGGGCGAAGTCCAACGGCCCGGGATCTCCTCGGGTGACCAGCTGGACCGTGAGCGGTTCGATTCCGGACACGGCGCCGCCGAGCAGGACCTCGCGGTGCTCGCGTCGCCCCAGCGCAGCCGGTGGTTCTCCTGCCGGTGGACGGCGGCGTAGATCGGGGACGCGCTCGCCCCGGCCCGCGCCTGCTGCTCGGCGGAGTGGCCGCGAGGCGGGCATCGTTTGTGCCGGGTCACGGCCTCGGCTCCCGCTCGCGTGGAGTCGATATCGTTCCTGCATGACGCACGAGTTCGATATGGTCCAGTCGCTCTCCGCAGGTGTTGAAGACCGCGGCGGTGCCTGGCAGTTCATCCGGGGATTCGCCGCAAACTGGACAGATGGTCTGGGTGATGACGACGGCTGGGGTGAGGCGGATCTTGCCGCAGCCGAGGAGAGGCTGGGCGTCCCGCTGCCACTGGCGCTGCGCGAGGCATACCTTCTGTTCGGTCGCCGCCGGGATCTGACCAGCAACCACGATGACCTGCTCAGCCCGCCTGAGCTGTATCTGGACGCCGCCAAGGAAGCGCTGGTCTTCCGGCACGAGAACCAGGGTGCCGCCTCCTGGGGCATCCTCCTCACGGAGCTCGCCCACGAAGATCCTGCCGTGGTGATCCGGGCAGACTTGGCCGACAAGGATGCCGAGGTGTGGGAGGGCTGGCTGGAGCGGCTCTCCCTGGCCTTCGTCGAGATCGTCCTTTCGGAATCCCTGCACGTTCCCGAAGAGCTCTGCGACTTTTTGAGCGACTTCGGCGATGACGGCATCGAAGTGCTGGAGCAGAATTGCACGCGTCTGCCTTTCCCCGCCTATCCGATGGGCGGGGAGGAGCCCGGCATCCGCTGGTTCTTCGGTCCAGATGTCCTTCTGCGTGACGACGAACGGGTGGCCCTCCTGGCCCGCGCTCGCACCGGGGAGGCCCTCGACCACATTCGCGACCTGATTCCAGGCGACTGGCTCAACGACTACCGATAGTCGGACTGTTTGAGGGTGAGGGGCCACGGAGATTCCGGACAGCCGTCTTGTGGTCGCAGCCTATGCGGCTGTTTGGGTTGTAAGGGACTCGTTGAGTACTTCCATGGGCGGCCGGTAGCCGAGCGCCGAGTGCAGGCGTCTGCGATTGTGGAACCTTCGATGTAGCGGATGACCTGCCGTTTGGCCTTGGCTCGGGTGGTGAGGACGAATCGGTGCAGCCACTCGTTCTTGAGCGCGATGAAGAACGATTCGGCCATTGCGTTGTCCCAGCATTATCCGGCTAATGACGCTGGTTCTGGGCGTTGGCCGGTTAACGCTTTCAGCTGACCCGGGTAGTAAGTCGGCGGAGTTGCTCTTCGTGGC
>NZ_JBFANM010000069.1:0-65442 GCF_040674815.1 Nonomuraea sp. NPDC049709 | reverse complement strand
GGCCTCCACGCCACCCCACTCCCCCCCGGCGGGCCCGCGCGCGCGTGCCGCCCGGCGGCCCCGGGGGGGGGGGGGGGGGGGGGGGGGCGCGCGGGCCCCCCCCCACCCCCGTCAGGTTGCGGACAGTGCGTACAGGCGTTTTAAGGAAATCGTGTCGACGTGGAATACGTCGAAGGCCGGCAGCCCTTTGGCCCGGCGCGCAGGGCATAAGGCCCGATCGGCACCGTCTCCGGGTCGACCCGCAGGTCAGGCACTCTGCTGCCATGACTTTGAGGCGCTGCACGTGAGCGGGGCGGAAAAAAGATCGTAAGGCCGCGAACCTTCCTCCCCCGGGCGCTATCCAACCCAAATGTAGAAGGAACATAAAAAAACAGACTCCGGAAAGGCATCCACAGATGCGATCGAAGCTGGCCACCCTGTTCCTCGCCACACTCACCGCCGGCAGTTGCGTCCTCGCCGGCGCCTCGCCTGCGTCGGCCACGTCGGCCTACGGCAAAAGCAAATGGATCAACTCGGAGAGCGGCTGGCAGCACGCGGGCGTGTACGTCGAGCCAGGCGACATGGTACGGATCCACTACGTCACCGGCCGGTGGACGGTCGACTACCGCGAGTTCCCCTACGTGTCCTCGGCCGGCTACGCCAGGCACATCGACCGCAGGATCTACCAGGGGTGCAAGATCCTCAGCAGGCACCCGCACGGCACGATGATCGCGAAGATCAACGGCGCCCACTACAAGGTCGGCAGGGGGGCCTTGATCCAGGCGCGCCAGGCGGGCTTCCTCCAGTTGCGCGTCAACGACGCCGACGGTTGCCTGCGCGACAACGACGGCTCCGTCCGCGTGAAGATCACGGTAGCCGACTACTGAGCCGTGCCTTCTGGAAGATCACGATGTGGTGGGGCATGTCGGTGATCGTGGAAACAAGAAGTTTCCGGTAATCGAACGAACAAGAAGAGATTCAGTGGCCGGCGTAGCGGTGACGAGGCGGCACGAGGTCACCGACGCGCAGCGGGGGTGCACGGAGCCGGCCGACACTGCGACGGGTGGACCACCGAGACCCGTCTGGTCCACGAGCCGGGCCGCAAGCCGATGGGGGCTTCGCCGAGACCTCCTCCGCCGCCTGCGCTCGCGCCGGCCGTACGCTCAGCGGTCAGGAATGGGAGCAGTACCTACCCGGCGAGGCCTTCCAGACGGTGTGCGCGCCGTCCTGAGCCAGGCAGCCGCTAAGGGCTGCTTCTTAGGCGACGCCTGGCTTCGCGGGCTCACAGGCCAATAGCGTGCGTCTCCCCATCGTTGGCTACCGTCAAAACATGACCCTCTACTGCTTTGTCTGCCTGGGGCGCAAACACTCGGCTGAGGCGTACACGATCATGCGGGGATACGCCCTCTGCTTTGACCACGCTGAGCAGATACTGGCTGACAAGAGGACAGGCCACCCCAGCCTCGAGGGATCGGCGTTCCGGAGAGACCTCGCGAGGATCATCGAACGCGGCTGACCGAATGGGGGTGGTCCTCGAAGACCATCGTCAGCCTCCATGCCTGGGCTTCGGACGCGTCGAAAAGAGCGGGGACAAGCCGGTGTGGACGCCTTGAGGGGTACGGGATCAGGACGACGCGCGACGAAGGACAAGCGATCATCTCGGGGGGACGACTTCTCCGCCGCACCGTTCGCTTCACCGGCGTCGCCCCGACCTGACGCCGCTGGCCACGACCGGCCGCGATCGCCGTCAACGTGGTTCTGTTCCTGCTGGTCGCGTACGTCGCCTGGGGCCGATTCGGCCCTTGCACCGTCTGAAGGCTCGTACGCCTGCCTTCTGTCCTTGCCGGTTCACCACCAGCCGAAGGCGGACCAGGTCAGGACGGGGGCGACGACGATCGAGATCAGGCCGTAGATGAGCAGTTGGCGGAACAGACGGGATCTGGCCGAGGGCTCGGCGGCGCCGAGGATGAGGCCGCCGGTGATGCCGAGCGGGTTGAGGTCGACCAGTACCGATGCCAGGGCCAGTGCGAGCACGCCGCCGACCGGGGAGACGCCGGCGGCCACCAGTGGCGGCAGGAGGGGCATGACGGTCGCGAACACCGCGATGGAACTGGCGGCGAAGGAGGTGATGCCGGCGACGTAGCACAGCACCAGCAGGCTGAGCAGTGGCGAGCCCGTCACCCCGAGGAGCTCGCTGATCTGCTTGAACGCGCCCAGGTGCTGCATCAGGCCCACGTAGGTCAGCAGGCCGCCGATCAGCAGGACCACGTTCCACGGGATCCTGGACACGATCGCGCCGAGCGGCAGCCGGAAGGCCAGTTGCAGGATCAGCGCCGCGGTCAGGCCGAGATAGCCGACGTTCATGTCGAAGCCGACGGACAGGATGACGACGGCGGCCATGCAGAGCAGCGTGAACGCGCGTGCTCCGGAGCGCTGGGCCCCTGCCGCGGGCGCGGCCGGGTCGGCCGAGTCGGTGGGGTCGGCCGTTGCCGTCCTGGTGCCGGCGGTGGCGTCGGACGCGGGAGCGGGGCCGGAGGCGGGTGTGGGGGCGGAGGTGGTGCTGGACGGTGTGGTGGTGCTGGACGGGGGTGCCGTGGACTCGGCCGGGGTGAAGGCGCGGCCGCGGGGGATGCCGCCGTTCAACCGGCCGACGGCCAGGCAGCCCGCGCACACGACCAGCCCGGCGAGCAGGCCGCCGGCCAGGAAGGTCACCGGGGCCGAGCCGGGCAGGCCGAGGCCGAGCTTGGTGCCCAGCTCGCGGGCGGTGACGCCGTAGACGGCGAGCGGCGAGAGCAGCCCGCTGATGATGCCGGTGACGCCCAGGACGGCGGCGATCATCGGGGAGATCCGGTACCGGGCGGCGAAGCCGAGGGCGATGGGGGAGACGATGGCGGTCGCGGCCGCGGGCAGGGTGCCGGCCGCGGTGAGTACGGCGCCGATGGCGAACGGCGCCAGGGCGATCAGGACGAGCCGGCCGCCGGCCAGCCGCAGCAGCAGGTCGAGTAACCAGTCGAGGGTCCCGTTGAGCTGGGCGACGGCGAACAGGGCCGTCACCCCGACGATGAGCACGAAGAAGTCGGCCGGGAAGAACGCCGTCACGTCGTTCGTCGGGACGCCGGCGGCGAGCCCGAGCAGGAACGCCGCCGACAGGGCGCCGAGGCCGAGGTCGAAGCCGGGGATCAGGGTCGCCGCGAGCAGGGCGGCCAGCACGATGATGGACAGGGTTGCCATGGTCATGAGCACGCTCTTTCCGGGTCAGACCACTCCTCGGTGGCGCAGGTCATCGATCTCCGGCTCGGCGAGCCCGGCGAGGTCCCGCAGCACTTCGGCGGTGTGCTCGCCGAGGGCCGGGGCGGCGCCGCCGATCGTGGCGTCGAACCCGGAGAAGCGCCCGGCCGGAGCCTGCATGAGTCGTGGGCGGCCGGTCCTGCCGTCCGGCACCTCCACCACCGAGCCGCGGGCGCGGATGTGCGGGTCGGCGCAGATGTCGGCCGCCGAGTTCACCGGCCCGGCGGCCACTCCGGCGTCGTGGAGCAGCGACATCAGCGGTTCGAGGTCGTGTGCCGCGACGAAGGCGGCGACGCGCGCCTCGATCTCCTCGCGGTGCTCCAGCCGGGCGGTCATGGAGTCGTGGACGGCGAGGTCGCCCGCGTCCATCACCTTGACCAGGCGGCGCCACATCTGTTCGGTGGAGGCGGGCAGGGCCAGCCAGCGGCCGTCGCGGGTGCGGTAGAGGTCGTTGGGGCTGATGTGCGGGTTGCGGTTGCCCTGGCGCTCGCGGGTCTCGCCGGACGCGCCGTACTCGACGATGAAGTCCTCCATCATCCGCAGCAACGGCTCGTAGAGGGGGATGTCGGCCAGCTGGGCCTGTCCGGTGAGGTCTCGCTGGCGCAGCGCGAGCATGGCCGCGAAGGCGGCGTAGATGCCGGTGACACCGTCGGCCACGGGATAGCCGGCGAACACCGGCGGCCCTTCGGGGGTCCCGGTGCGGTGGGTCAGGCCCGCGAAGGCCTCCGCGACGCGGGCGAAGCCGGGGCGGTCGGCGTAGGGGCCGGTCCGGCCGAACGCGCTCACCTGGACCATCACCAGATCCGGCCGGTACGCCCGCAGGTCGTCGAAGTCGATGCGGAACCGGCGCAACGTCGCCGGGCGGAAGTTGGTCACCACGATGTCCACGGCCGCGGCCAGCCGGCCGACCAGCCGGGCCGCCTCGGCGTGGTGCAGGTCGATGGTGACGCTCCGCTTGCCGCGGCCGATCATCGACCAGGCGGCCGACTCGCCGTCCTCCAGCGGCGGGTAGTGGCGCGCCGGGTCGCCCGTGACGGGATGCTCGACTTTGATCACCTCGGCGCCGAACTCGCCGAGCAGCGCGGACGCCAGGGGCCCGGCCAGGATCGTCGACACGTCCAGGACACGCACACCGCTGAGCGGGCGGTCAGACACTTGGTATTCCTTTCACCTCGACACCACCGGTCACGATTCCGCGCCGTCGGAGCGACGGGAAGACGTGGAAGCAGTTCACAGGTGAAAGGTTCTGCCTTTATGGTGGTGCGGTGCGGGTGGAACGGGCGCGGTACTTTCTGGCCTCGGTCGAGGCGGGGTCGCTGCGTGGGGCGGCGGCCCGGTGCGGTGTCAGCCAGCCCACCATCGGGCAGCAGATCGCGCTGCTGGAGGAGGAGCTCGACGTCGTCCTGCTCACCCGTAGCCGGCACGGCGTGCGCCCGACACCGGCGGGCCAGGCCCTGATCGAGCCGCTGCGCCGGCTGGTGGCGGCCGAGGAGGCGGTGCGCGAGTCGGCGATGGAGTCGAGCGGCGCGTATCGGGGGCGGGTCCAGATCGGCGGCGTCACGGTGGCCGTGGAGACCATCATCGCGCCGGTCGTGGGCCGGTTGCGCCAATATCATCCCGGGCTGCGGTTCGCGGTCCGGGAGGGGGCGTCGGCCGCCATCGAGGCCGCCGTGCTCGACGGCGCGCTGGACTTCGGGGTGATCACCATGCCGTCGAGCCCGGCCGCGCCGGGGCTGCGCCGGATACCGCTCATCTCCGCCCCCGTCGGGGCGTACGCGCGTACGGACCATCCACTGGCCGGGCGGGACCACATCCAGTGGCGTGATCTCGAGACCTGGCCGATCGTCACCATGCGGGCGGGCACGGTGATGTGGGAGACGCTGCACCGGCACGTGGCGGCCCCCGACGTCGTCGTGCAGGCCATGTCGGCGCGGACCGTCAAGGTGATGGTCGGCCAAGGTGCCGGGGTCGGCATCCTCGCCCGGTTCGACACCTCGGCCGACATCGCCGATGTGGTCTGGCTTCCCTTGTCCGACGCGGACCCCGTCCACCTGTGCCTGACGCAGCGTCAGGACAGCCGGCCCTCGCCGTCCGCACTCATCGTCCGGCGGCTCATCCGCGCCAGGGCCGGCGAGCTGGCCGGCGGTGCGGCCGTCAGCTGATGGCGCAGGTGTTGGCCACGTCGCCGGCGGTCTGGCGGGGGATCGTGGCACTGGGCGGGGGCTGCTGCCCGGCCGTCCAGCGTTCGAGGGCCTCGAACGCCGTACGCATGCAGGGGAGCAGGGGCCGCATCCGGTCAGGGAACATGTCGTATTCGAGGTCGAGGTGGGAGGCGCCCTCGATCCGGTAGTAGCGGTGCCGCGCGGCCATCCCCTGCGCACGCACCGACGCGGCGTACGCGTCGCCGTGGACCTTGATCGGCAGCAGGGTGTCCAGCGTCCCCTGCACGGTGATCAGCGGTTTGCCGATGCGGCCGGTGTGCGAGGCCCGCCGCACCGCCTGGTGCACGCTCTTCGGGCGCGCGTAGTAGTCGTAGTCGGCGTCGCAGCCGGGCGTGCCGCTCTGGCAGTACGGGATGCCCGCGTCCAGGCCGCCGTCGAAGTCCGGGTCGACCTCCTCGCGGTACCGGCGCTGCGTGCCGTCCCAGAGGATGCGGTAGTTGAAGTCCCACAGGAACTCCGAGCCGGGGGCGAAGCCCGCCCGCAGCATCGCGGCGTGCGCCTCCTGGTCGCCGGTCGCGGCGTACTTGGGGTACTCGCGCAGCGCCACCGGCAGGTAGGTCAGCGCGTTCGGCCGGTTGTCCGGCGGCCAGAACGTGCCCTCCGAGTCGACCCCGCCGTCGTACAACTCGGGGTGGTTCTCCAGCGCCCACCGCACCAGCTGGCCGCCGTTGGAGATGCCCATCGCGTACGTCTTGTGGAGCTTCCTGCCGTAGTGGCGGGCGACGGTCGTCCTGGCGGCGACGGTGACCTGGGTCATCCGGTGGTACCACTCGAGGATGGCGTCGCCCGGCCGCCTGCCGTCCTGGTAGAACCGCAGGTCGACGTTGCCCTTGTCGGTCGAGGCGTAGGCGTAGCCCTTGGCCAGCACCCAGTCGGAGATGGTGAAGTCGTTGGCGTACTGGCGGCGGTTCCCCGGCGCCCCGGCGACCACCAGGCCGCCGTTCCATTTCTCGGGGAGCCGGATCACGAACTGGGAGTCGTGGTTCCAGCCGTGGGTGGGGTTGGCGGTGGAGGCGTCCTGGAAGTAGCCGTCGATCTGGATCCCCGGCACGCCGCTGGGGTTGCGGGTGGCCGCCGAGTGCAGTCCCGCCCAGTCGGCCGGATCGGTGTGCCCCGAGGCGGACGTGCCTGCGGTGGTCAGATCGTCCAGGCAGGCGGCGACCTGATGCTGCGCGCCCGGTACGTGGATCTTGCCGATGCGGGCGCAGCGGGTGTCCGCCCGCGCGGCTGAGGCCACCGGCGCCAGGGGGATGGCCAGGAGTGACGCCAGCAGGGCCGAGAGGACAGCGGATCTGCGAAGAAGAAGGGGCATGTGCGACTCCCATCGGTCAGGCCGTGGTGGACGCCATGGTGATCGACGGCGTCGGGCACGGCGACGTATGCGCTCGCCACTGTTCACCGGCGACCTGTGGACACGACATCCACCGCTTTCCGGCCGATGAGCCTTCCGGCCCGGCCCGAAGCGTCATGGGGACGGCCGATCCCGGATTCGGTGTGTGCCATCGCATATCGGGCCGCCTGAATGTGGAGGCACGTCACCTGGTCCGCCGTCCGGGCCGCCACCTAGCGTTCACGGTGTCCCGGGTCACCTTGTGATGCGTGAGGAGGGTGCATGGGAGGAGGTCCCACGGCAGGCCCGCACGACGCCGGATCCGTCCCCGTCCTGCGGGCGCGGGGGCTGGTCAGGGAGTTCCGCGGCTTCCGGGCCGTGGACGGCGTCGACCTGGACGTGGCCGAGGGCAGCGTGCACGCTCTGGTAGGACCCAACGGCGCCGGCAAGACCACCCTGTTCAACCTCCTCACGGGCTTCTTGAAGCCGACCGCCGGCAGCGTCGTGATCGACGGCCGGAGGGAGCTGGTCGGGCGCAGCCCCGAGGCGATCAGCCGTCTGGGCCTGGCGCGCTCGTTCCAGATCACCAGCCTGTTCGCCGAGCTGACCCCGCTCCAGCACGTGGAGCTGGCGCTGGCGAGCCCGACCGGTCTGGGCTGGCGGTTCTGGCGCTCTGACCGGGCGCTGGCCCACTTCACCGCTCCCGCCGCAGAGCTGCTCGCCCGGGTCGGGCTGGCCGGCCACGGTGACGTGCCGGCGGGCTCGCTGTCGTACGGGCGCAAGCGGGCGCTGGAACTGGCGCTCGCCCTGGCGCTGGATCCCAAGGTGTTGCTGCTCGACGAGCCGACGGCCGGGATGGGCGCGGAGGACGTGGAGCGCACCATCGAGCTCGTGCGCGCGGTCCGCGCGGGCCGCACCGTGGTCATGGTCGAGCACAACATGAACGTGGTCGCCAGCCTCGCCGACCGGGTCACCGTGCTGCAGCACGGCAAGGTGCTGGTCGAGGGGCGGTACGCCGAGATCCGCCGCGACCCCCGCGTCATCACCGCCTACCTGGGGGACTCCGATGTTGCGCGTTGACGGGCTGTCCGCCTGGTACGGCGAGGCGCAGGCGCTGCGCGAGGTGTCGATGCGGGTCGACGAGGGCGAGATCGTCACGCTGGTCGGCCGCAACGGCGCGGGCAAGACCACGCTGCTGCGCTGCCTGATGGGCCTGCACGGCGCGTACGGCAGAACCGCGGGCACGATCTCCCTGTGCGCCGGCGACATCACCGGGCTCCCCCCGCACGCCAGGGCCCGCCGCGGCCTCGGTTACGTTCCGGACGACCGCGGCATCTTCGCCACCCTGTCGGTGGAGGAGAACCTCACGCTCGCGCCGGTGGTGAAGGCCGGAGAGGGCCCTGAGCCGTGGTCGCTGGAGCGCGTGTACGAGACGTTCCCGCACCTGAAGGAGCGGCGACGGTCGCCGGGGACGACGCTGTCGGGCGGCGAGCAGCAGATGCTCGTGCTCGCACGGGTGCTGCGGACGGGCGCCCGGCTGCTGCTGTGCGACGAGCCCACCGAGGGCCTGTCGCCGCTGTTCGTCCAGCGGATCGGCGAGATCCTGCGCGAGGTGCGGGCGGCGGGGACGACGGTGTTGCTGGTCGAGCAGAACGTGCACTTCGCCGCCGCCGTCGCCGACCGCCACTACCTGCTCGCCGAGGGGCGGATCGTCGAATCGCTGGACCGCGACCAGGTACGCGAACGCGAGCACCAACTGCTCGAATACCTCGGAATCTGACGACCGCCACCCCCAGCGACAGAACGGCCGAGCGCCCCGGGAACAGAGGAGATGCCGTAATGAGAATCACGGGCTGGAGCGGCGGGCTGGCCGCCGCGGGGCTGCTGCTGGCCGGATGCGGGGGCGGGCCGGGCGGTGGCGGGGGAGCGATCAGTGACGGCGGGGTGGTGCTGGCCGTGCTGAACGACCAGTCGGGCATCTACGCCGACACCTCGGGCCGCAGCACGGTCGAGGCCGTCAAGATGGCGGTGGACGACTACCGGGCCAAGTACGGCGACAAGGCGGTGGCCAAGAAGGTCGAGGTGGTGGCCGCCGACCACCAGAACAAGCCCGAGATCGCCAACTCCAAGGCGCAGGAGCTCTACGACCGCGAGCACGCCGACGTGATCCTGGACGTGCCCACCTCGTCCGCCGCGCTCGCCGTCGCCACCGTCGCCAAGAACAAGAAGAAGGTCTTCATCGACGTCGGCGCCGCGAGCACCGAGCTGGAGGGCAAGGCGTGCAACAAGTACACCTTCCACTACGGCTACAACAGCTACATGCTGGCCCACGGCACCGGCACGGAGGTGACCAGGGACGGCGCCAGCAACTGGTACATCGTCTACCCCGACTACGCGTTCGGGCAGGACATGAACAAGACCTTCAGCACGGCGATCCAGGCGGCCGGCGGCGCGGTGGTCGAGGCCGACCCGACCCCGTTCCCCAACGACAACTTCTCCACGTTCCTGCTCAAGGCGCCCGGCCTCGATCCCAAACCGCAGGTGCTCGGCACCATGCACGCCGGCGGTGACCTGGTCAACCTGGTGAAGCAGTACAACGAGTACAAGCTGCGCGACAAGGGCGTGCAGCTCGCGCTCGGGCTGCTGGCGCTCAGCGACATCCACTCGCTCGGGCCCGACGCCCTGGCCGGCACCCGCTACACCACCATGTGGGCCTGGAACTTCGACGAGCAGACCCGGGCCTGGGCCGACAAGTTCCAGGCCAGGACGGGCAAGCGGCCGACCTCCAACATGGCCGCCAACTACTCGGCCGGCCTGCAGTACCTGGAGGCCGTGCAGCGCGCCGGCACCGACAACTCCGACAAGGTGGTCGCGCAGCTGGAAGGCCACGCGATCGAGGACATGTTCGTCCGCAACGGCACCATCCGCGCCCAGGACCACCTGCTGCTGCACGACGCGTACCTGGCGCAGGTCAAGCCGTCCAGCGAGGTCAAGGAGCCGTACGACTACGAGAAGGTCCTCAAGACCATCCCGGCCGCGGAGGCGTTCCAGCCGCAGCCCGACCCGGCGTGCAAGCTGTAGGCGGCCGGAGTGCTCCAGCAAGCGTTCAACGGACTGGTGGGCGGGGCGTTCTACGCCCTGCTGGCCCTCGGCCTGGCCGTCATCTTCGGCATGCTCGGCGTGGTCAACCTCGCTCACGGCGCGTTCTACATGCTCGGCGCCTTCGGGGCGTTCATCGCGCTCGACGCGTTCGACCTGAACTTCTGGGTGTCACTGGCGCTGGTCCCGCTGCTGCTGGGCGTGGCGGGCGCCGTCCTGGAGCGGCTGTTCGTCCGGCGGCTGACGCCGCTCGACCCGCTCTACAACTTCCTGTTCACCTTCGGGCTGGCGCTGATCCTGCAGGACCTGGTGAGGCGGGAGTACGGGGTCAACTCCCAGCCCTACCCCCGGCCGCCCGAGCTGGCCGGCACGGTCGACCTCGGGCTGTTCACCTACCCGGCCTACCAGGTGTTCGTGCTGGCGGTGTCGGTCCTGATGTGCGTCGCGGTGTGGGTGGTGCTCACCCGGACCCGGATCGGGATGATCGTCAGAGCCGCGACCGAGCGGCCCGAGCTGACCCGGGCGCTGGGCATCGACGTCGGCCGCTGGGTGACCCCGGTGTTCGGCTTCGGGATCGCGCTGGCCGCGTTCGCCGGGGTGCTGGCCGCGCCGATGCGCGCGGTCAACCCGCTGATGGGCGCCGACCTGATCATCACCGTCTTCGCCGTGGTGGTGATCGGGGGTCTCGGCTCGGTGTTCGGCTCGGTCGCCGCCGGGTTCGCCGTCGGGCTGGTGTCGGCGCTGGGCAACCTGTACGTGCCCGCGCTCTCCCAGATCACGGTGTTCATCCTGATGGCCGCCGTGCTGCTGTGGCGCCCGGCCGGCCTGTTCGGACGTGAGGAGGCGTACCGGTGATCTTGTCCAGGCTGGCCCGCTCGGGCCGGGGCGGGATCGTGCTCCTGGTGCTCGGGCTCCTCGCCGCCCTCGTGCTGCCGTGGCTGGTCTACCCGCCGGTCGCGCTGGACATCGCCTGCTGGGCGCTGTTCGCCGCGGCGGTGGACCTGCTGCTGGGTTTCACCGGCCTGCTGTCGTTCGGGCACGCCGCGTTCTGGGGCGGGTCGGCGTACTGCACCGGCCTGATCGTGCTGCACGGCGGGGTGCCGTTCCCTGTCGCGATCGTCGGCGGCGCGGTGTTCGCGGCGCTCCTGGCGCTGCCGATCGGCCTGCTGTCGGTACGGCTGACCGGGATCTACTTCGCGATGGTCACCCTGGCCTTCGCCCAGATGATCTATTTCGTGGCCAACCAGTGGCGGGACGTCACCGGCGGGGAGAACGGGTTGCAGGGCATCCCCCGCGAGCTGTTCGGCCTCGACCTGTCCGACCCGTTCTTCTTCTACTACGCGGGCCTGCCGTTCGTGCTGGCCGGGCTGTTCGCCGCCTGGCGGATCGTCCGCTCGCCGTTCGGCCGGGTGCTGGTGTCGATCCGGGACAACCCGGCCCGCGCGCGTGCCCTCGGCTATCCCGTCGAGCGCTACCGGCTGCTGGCCTTCGTCCTGTCCGCCGCGCTGTCCGGGACGGCCGGTGGCGTCTTCGCCATCGGCCACGGCTTCGCCTCGCTCGACGGGCTCTACTGGACCACCTCCGGCCAGGTCGTGATGATGGTCATCCTCGGCGGCATCGGCACGCTGTGGGGCGGGGCCATCGGCGCCGGCCTGGTCGTCCAGCTCCAGGACTTCCTGGCGACCGCCGGGTTCGAGGGGATCGGCATCGTCACGGGCTCGATCTTCATCGTGATCGTGCTGCTGTTCCGCCGCGGCATCTGGGGAACGGCCCGCCACCTGGCGGCCTCCCGGGGCGCGGCCCGTCCGCCGCTCAGCCCCGCAGACGATGCAGGCGGAGAGCCAGCTGGATCTCCAGAGCACGCTCGGGCTCCTGCCAGTCCGCACCCAGCAGGCGACTGACACGATGCAGCCGCTGGTGGACGGTGTTGATGTGGACGTGCAGGCGCTCGGCGGTCCTGGACGGCCCGCACCTGCTGCTGAAGTACGTCTCCAGCGTCCTGACCAGGGACGTGCCGCGGCGGGCGTCGTAGTCGAGCACCGGGCCCAGCGTCGAGTCCAGGAAACCGCGGGCGTCGCGGTGCGTGCCGATCAGCAGGCCGACGAATCCGAGCTCGCGGGCGTCGGCGCCGTCGTCCAGCCGGTCGAGGGCCAGCAGCGTGTCGGCGCAGCGCCGCGCCTCCCGGTGCGCGGCGGGGACCCCGGTGAGGTCGCGGGTGAGATCGCGGATCGGCCCGGCCGCGCCGACGGTCACGGGCGCCGCCAGCGCCGCGCCCAGCTCCTTGGCGACCCGGCGCGCGGTCTCGCCCGGCCCGTCCCCGGGCAGCAGCAGGACGATCTCCTCACCGCGAGCCGCCGCCAGCCCGTGTGCCGTCGCCGCGTGCGAGGCCGCCCAGAACGCGGCACGCCCGCGATGCCTGGGCGAGGCGTACCGGGCCGACAGCACCACGTAAGGGACATCCGCCTCCAGATTCGCCCGGCGCATCCGCGCCTCCAGCGCCGCGGATCCGTCCACCCTGTCGTCCACCCGGCCGTCCAGCAGGTCGTCCAGCAGCTCGCCCTGCACCCGTGCCTCGGCCTCGGCCGCGCTGCACCGCAGCAGCAACAGCAGCGCGGTGACCAGCGCGGCGCGTTCCAGGATGCGCCGGTCGGCGTCGCCGAGCTCCGCCGCGGTGCGTAACACCAGCGTGCCGAGCACCTCGCCGGGGGTCGCGACCGACGTGATCCACAGGTCGCCGTGCCGGGTCGTGCCGCCCCGGGTGTGGACGGCACCGGCGACGGCCATGACGGCGGAGACCTCGTCCTCGGTGAGCGGCACCTGGTCGCCCGACGTGGCCAGGCAGCGGCCGTCCGCGTCTAGGACGTGCAGCGTTCCGCCCAGCACCTCGGTGACCACAGCGGCCACGTCACCGGCGTCCCCGCCCCTGACGACGAGGGCGGTCATCCGGTCATGCGCCTGGGCGGCCCGCTCGATCGCCGCGCTGCGCGCCCGGATCCGCCCGTTGACCGCGTCCAGTTCCTCCAGCGCCGTACGGGTCCGAGCCAGCAGCCGCGCGTTGTCGACGGCCAGGGCCGCGTGCGCCGCCAGCGAGCCCAGCAGCACCGCCTTCTCCGGGGCGAACGGCCGCTCGCTGCGGTTGGCCGCGTACAGCACGCCGATCACCCGGCTGCCCAGCCGCATCGGCACGCCCAGGATCGACACCAGCGCCTCCTCGGCCACCGCCGCGTCGATGTGGGCGCGGTGCCGGAACTGCGGGTCCGCCGCGTAGTGGTCGGTGCTGTACGGCATCGCCGTCTGCGCCACCAGCCCGCCCAGCCCGTCGCCCAGCGGGATCCGCAGCCGCCGGAAGGCCGCCGAGATCGATCCGTCGGTCATCCGCATGCGGGTCTCGCCGCGCTCGTCGTCGTTCAGCGTCACGTACGCGATGTCGGCGTTCAGCAGCCGCCGGGCCCGGCGCACGACCGCCTCCAGGATCGCGTCCAGGTCGCGGAGCGCGGCCAGGTCGCCGGCCAGGTCGAACAGCGCGGTCAGCTCGGCCTCGCGGCGGGCCTGCCGCCGCATGCCGGCGCTCACCCGCAGCGCCGCGAGCTTGGCGGCCTCCAGCTGCGCCAGCGTCTCGGGCGCCGCGCCCGCCGCGCGGGCCGAGACCACCGGCTCCTCGAACTCGACGGGCGCGGCCTCGCGGGCCAGCAGATCGAGGAAGACGTTGCACGATGCGAGGGGTGATTGCACGGTCATCGGTGCATCCGTCCATGTGCGGTGGGTCGGCGCTCCTGCGGTTCGGGCGCGGGTACGGCATGGTCACGCATGCGGGCGAGGAACGGCAGGCCGTCCGCATGAGGTGGTGGTCAGGTCCTGCGTCAGGGCATGCAATGGGGCCTCCAGAGCACAACGGGCAGGGGTCTGATCGGAGTCCGCCGAGGTTACTAAGCGCATAGTCAGGCTGTGAACGGTCGCTTGTCAACCGGTGACGGGGCTCGGGCTGCCCGCCCGCCGCGTCCTAGACCGGGGCGAGCAGCTTCAGCGCGAGGTCGGCGTAGAACTCACCGAGCTGCTCGGGCGAGTCGGGACCATCGAGCCGGTACCAGCGCACCAGGTCGATGGTCAGCGACAACATCGCGCGCGTGACCCGCTTGACGTCGACCTTCGCGAACGCCCCGTCGGCCACCCCGCGCGCGACCGCGCCCCTGAAGTATCCGTTGGTCTGGTGGCGCAGCTCCACGATCTCGCCGTAGTGCTCGGGCGTGAGACCGTTCAGCTCCATCTGGCAGACCCGCGCGGTCACGTGGTGGCGGGCGTGCCACACGGTGTACGCCGAGACGATGGCGCGCAGCCGCTCCGCCGAACCGTCCAGGGCCAGGATGGACGGATCGCGGACATGCGCCAGCACCCGCTCGTGGCCGGCCCGGATGATCTCGAACAGGACCAGTTCCTTCGACGGGAAGTGGACGTAGAGGGCGGCCGGGCTGAGCCCGACGCACTCGGCGATGTCGCGCGTGGTCGTGGCGTGGAATCCGTTCGCGGCGAAGCAGCGTACCGCCGACGACAGCAGCCGGCGCTGCACCTCCCCCAGGTCCTCTCTCCACAGATCGGGAGAGTGGTCCCGCAGCCGGGAATCGTCCGTCAGATCCTGCGCGGTGAATCGGGCCTGCCGTCGGGCCATCCGCGATCCTCGCCCCCTTCGACTCCGAGTGCGTGGTCTCGATGCCGCCCGCGCTGCCCACCGGACATGCCGGCCACGATGAGCGGTGGCCGCCGCGAGTCTTGGTACTCGCATTCTAGGGCTGACTATGCGCTTAGTCATCGGTCACCGGTGATCACATGCACGTATCAGGTGCGTCAGCACCCTTGCCGCGGTCCTGCCCGCCCCCGAAGGTCTAATCAGCGGGGGAAGGAGGGAAGGAATGCGGGTGCCGCTGGTCGTCAAGCGGGCCCTTGACGAGCCGTTGCTCCTCCTGGCCGCGTTCGGGTCGATCCTGCTGGCGACGACCACGCTGGTGGCGCTGACGATGTACGCCTCCGCCATCGCCGGCGCGGGGGTGCGCAGGGCGATGGAGACGGCCTCGTACCGCCAGACCACCACCACCATCAGCGCCCAGGTCGACGCCACGACGTTCCCGCGGTACGACCGGATGGTGCGCGACGAGCTCGCCGCCACCTTTGGAGCGCCGCCGGCCGTCACCACCAGCCTGCGTTCGGACTCGTACGTCATGCCGGGGCAGGACGGCAAGGAGCTGCCCGAGCTGCTGCGGTTCGGCAGCCACGACGGGCTCGACCGGCACGCCCGGCCGGTCGAGGGCAGGTGGCCGCGGACCGGCGGGCAGGCCGTGGAGGCGGCGATCTCGGAGTCGGCGGCCGCGGCCACCGGGTTCGAGCTCGGCGAGGAGTTCGTCACGAAGGCCCGGCTCGACGGGCGCCCGGTCCGGGTCCGCGTCGTCGGCGTCTTCCGGCTCGACGACCCCGTGGGCGAGCGGTGGGCCGGTGAGGAGTTGCTGAGCCGGGGCATGGAGCGTGGCGAGTACACCACGTACGGGCCCCTGATGGTGGCGCAGGAGACGTTCGTCGCGCGCTTCGCCACCAGCGTCAGGGCCGTCTGGGCGGCCGAGCCGGATCTCGGCGCGCTGACGCCCGAGCGGCTGCGCCCGCTGGCGGAGACCGCCGGCCGGGTGGGCGAACGGCTGTCGGCGGCCGGCTGCGCGAACTGCCTGACCGCCGGCGACCTGCCCGAGCTCCTCACCCAGCTCGACACCGCGTCCCTGGTGGCCCGCTCCACCATGCTGATCCCGGTGCTGCAACTGCTGGTGCTGGCCGGGTACGCGCTGATGCTCACCGCGCGGCTGCTGGCCGACCACCGCCGCATGGAGATGGCGCTGCTGCGCTCGCGCGGCGCGGGCACGGCTCGGCTGGCGGCGCTGGCGGGCGGTGAGGCGCTGCTGGTCGCGGTCCCGTGCGCGATCGTGGCGCCGTTCCTGGGGCCGCCGGTGCTCGCTCTGATCAGCCTGCTGCCCTGGATCAGGTCCTCGGGGGTGCGGCTGGCGCCGGTGACGGACGTGGGGACGTTCCTGGTCTCGTTCGGGGTGGCGCTGGCCGCGGCCGTCCTGCTGGCGCTGCCGGCCGTGGCGGGCGCGCGGCGCACGTACGTGGAGGAGCAGTCGGCGCGCGGCCGTGGCGGCCGGCGCGGCCTGATCCAGGGGGCGGGCGCGGACCTGGCGCTGCTGGCGGTGGCCGCACTGGCGATCTGGCAGCTCCAGCGCTACGGCGCGCCGGTCACCGCGACGGCGGCGGGCGGGCTCGGCATCGACCCGCTGATCATCTCCGGCCCGGCCCTGGCCCTGCTCGCGGGCGGCCTCCTGGGGCTGCGGCTGGTGCCGCGCGTGTCGCGGATGGCCGAGCGGCTGACCTCGCGCCGGCCCACCCTCGCCCCCGCGCTGGGCGCCTGGCAGGTCAGCAGGCGGCCGCTCAAGTACGCCGGCCCCGCGCTGCTGCTGACCCTGGCCATCGCGATCGGCGTCGTCTCCATGGCCACCACCTCCACCTGGCAGGCCTCGCAACGCGATCAGGCCGATCATCAGGCGGCGGCCGACCTGCGCCTGTCGGGGCCCTCCGAGGGGCCTGAGCTGGGGGCGCTCGGCCGTGGCACGGCGGTCACGGCGCTGCCCGGCATCACCGCCGCCTCGCCCGCCTTCAGGGCACCGACCGAGGTGGGCGGCGAGAGCGCGCTGCTTCTCGCCCTGGACGCGGGCCGGTTCGGCGAGCTGTTCCGCCTGCGCCCCGACCTGTCGGCGCGGACGGTCGCGGAGCTGTCCGTGGCCCTCGCCGGCGACCGGGCGGGCCGGCTGGAGCTGCCCGGACGGCCGCGCGCCCTCACCGTGCGGGTCGATTCACGCGCCGCCGGGCCGGCCCGGCTGGTGCTGTCCGACGCGCTGGGCGTGTGGCGCGACCTGCCGCTCGGTGAGCTGCGGGAGGGCGGCAACCGGATCGAGCTCGACCTGGCCCCGCTGGCCGGACGGGCCGGCACGATCGCCTATCCGCTGTCGGTACGCGGCCTCGTGGCGGGCGAGCAGCCCGGCCTGAGGTTGACCGGGCTGAGTGCGGACGGCCGGGACGTGCCGGTGGCCGGGGCCGTCGCTCATCCGCGTGGCGTGATCGCCTTCGGGCCGTCGCGGGAGCACCGGCCGCTGCCCGTGGTGGTCACCTCCGGCCTGGCCGCCGCTCTCAAGCTGGACGTCGGGCAGGGCGGGTCTGTCCGCTTCGCCGGCCGGGTCCTGCGGATCGAGGTAGTGGGCACCGTGGCGAGCATGCCCACGAGCGCCCCGGACCAGCAGGCCGTGCTCGCCGACTGGGAGACGCTGCAGACGCACGAGCTGGCCGCGGCGCAGCCGTCCCGGCCCGCCACCGAATGGTGGCTCGCCACCGCCGACTCCGCGCCCGCGCGGGAGATCCTCCGCCGCAACCCCCAATGGGACGTGACCACGGTGGACCGGCGGGAGCTGGCGGCCGAGCTGCGCGACGATCCGCTGGCCGCCGCGCTGCAGGGCGGGCTGACGCTGGGGTTCGCCGCGGCGCTGGGGCTCGCGGTGCTCGGGTTCCTGGTGAACACCGTGGTCGCGGCGCGGGAGCGGCGGGCCGAGTTCGCCGTGCTGCGGGCGCTGGGCGCCGGCTCCCGACAGGTGTTCGGGATGCTGGCCACGGAGCAGGCGTTCGTCATCGGGCTGTCGCTCGCGTCCGGCACCGGGCTCGCCGTGGTCGTCGGGAACCTGGTGGTCCCGCGTGTCGTACTGACCGGGCAGGCGTCGGCGGTCACGCCCGGCGTGCTGTTCCACATCCCGTGGGCGGCCGTGGCCGCGATGCTGGCCCTGGTGACGGTGGTGCTGGTCGCGATCGTCGCCGGGCTGGCCCGGCGCATGTGGCGGGGACAGACCTTGGAGGAACGGTGAGGATCCCCCTGGGCGTCCGGGCGCACGCGGGCACGTCGGCGCTGCTCGTCGTGCTGACGGCGGTCGCCTGCCTGCTCGTCGCCGGGCTGCCCAGGACGATGCAGGCGTCGTTCGACGAGGCGCTGCGCCGGTCGCTGACCGAGGCGGACGCGGTGCGGACCGACCTGACCGTCGCCGGGGCTCCGGCCCTGCCCGCCGGTGAGCTGCACTCACGCGCGGAGTTCGAGAGCGGCGACCTCCACTGGCGCCGGCTCATCCCGGCGGCGCTGCGGCCCCTGATCGGGCCCGGCGGCCACATCAGCGCCAAGACCTACCGCACGCCCGACAGCGGGACGAGCGGGATCCGCACCTTCGTCAACCTCGGCTGGCTGTCCGACGCCGCCCGGCGCGTGGACTGGGTGCGGGGCCGCGCGCCCGGCGAGCCGTCCACCATGCGGTACCGGGGGGCGACGATCCCGGTCATCGAGGTGGGCGTCGTGGAGGAGGCCGTGGCCCGGATGGGGCTGCGCGTCGGCCAGACCAGGATGCTCGGCGAGAGCGCGCACACGGCCGCGAAGATCGTCGGCGTATTCAGGGCCAAGGACCCGGCCGACCGCTCCTGGAGCCACGACGCCGACGTCCTGCATGTCACCAGGGTCGTGCCGACGGACGGGCCGGAGGAGCTCCACACCACGACGCTGATGTCGGACGACGGGCTGAGCGCGCTGACCAACAAGGCCCGTACCCTGACCTACCGCTGGGTCCTCCCTCTCGACGGGCGGGCGGCGAGCGCCCTGGAGGTGCCGGGCGTCGAAGCCGCGGTCGCCGAGTTCCAGCGGCAGGTGGACGTCCAAGGGACGGGCACCACCGGCTACCGCATGGTCACCGGGCTGCCCCAGTTGCTCGCCGGCTTCCTGGCCGCGCTGTCCGCCGCGCAGACCGTCATTTACCTGGTGCTCGGCGGCCTGTTCGCGGTCGCGCTCGGCGTGATCGCGCTGGGCGTGCGGCTGCTGACCGACCGGATGGAGAGCACGCTGGCCCTGGCACGGGCGCGCGGCGCCTCGCTGTGGCAGGTGGTGGCGGCCGGGGCCGCGCTGACCGCGCTCACGGTGGGGCCCGCGGCCCTCGCCGGGTACGCCCTGTCGTTCCTCCTGCCGGGGCCCGTGCTGCCGGTCGTGCACCTCGGGCCGGCGGTCGTGGTCGTCACCGCCGTGGCCTTCGCCGTGGTGCGCCTGGTGCTCGCGCATCGCACGCCGCTGCGGGAGCGCCGTGCCGATCTGGTCACCGTCCGGCCGTCCGCGCGGCGGGTGACGGTGGAGGCGCTGGTCGTCGTGCTCGCGCTGGCGGGGGCGTACCTGCTGCGGGCCCGGGGGCCGTCCGGCACCGCGCAGCAGGATCCGTTCCTGCTGCTGATCCCGGTCGCGCTGACGCTCGCGGCCGCGCTGATCACCTTGCGGTGCTACCCCTACCCGCTGCGGCTGCTCGTCCGGCTGGCCGCCCGCGGGCGGGCGGCCGTGCCGTTCCTGGGGCTGACCAGGGCGGCCAGGGAGCGGTCCGTGGGCGCGCTGCCGGTGCTGATCCTGCTGCCCGCGCTGAGCCTGTCGGTGTTCGCCGCGGTGGTCCACGACGGGATCACCACCACGCAGCGGCTGGCGTCCTGGCAGAAGGTGGGGGCGCCGATCAAGCTGACGTCGGTCGCGAACATCCCGCCCGACGCCATCGAGCGGGTCCGCCGCACCCCCGGGGTCGAGAAGGTGGCGCTCGCGCTGACGGGCCGGGTGCAGATCGGGGCCACGGGGGAGTGGCCGTACGCCGTCGCCGTGGACCTCGCGCAGTGGCGGCAGGTCAATGAGGACGCGCCCATCAGCCTGCCCGCGCTGTCCGGAGGCACGTCCGCGCTGCTCTCGCCCGCGCTGGGCAGCCGGGGCGCCTTCGAGATCATGTGGTTGTCACCGGTACGGCTCACCGCCCAGGGCGTGATCGACGCGGTGCCCGGGTTCTACTCCAGCGGGCAGTTCCTCCTCGTGCCGCGGGAGGTGTTGCCCTGGCCCGCGGCCAACACATTGCTGATCAAGGGCGACATCCCGCCCGCCGAGCTGGCGCGGCTGGTCCCGTCGGCCACCGTCGAGACGCAGGAGGCGGCGCTGGCGGCCATCCGGGCCGACCCGCTCACCGGAACGGTCCGGACGACGATGGTCGTGGTGACGGTGGCGCTGGGGGCGTACGCACTGGTCGCGATCGTCCTGTCGCTGGCCGCCGGGGCGGCCGGGCGGGCCAGGGCGGTCTCGCTCCTGCGTACGCTCGGGCTGTCCGACCGGCAGGCCCGGCGGCTGACCCTGCTGGAGCTGCTGCCCGTCGTCCTCGTCACGGCGCCGGTGGGCGTGGCCCTGGGCATGGGCCTGCCGGCCGCGCTCGGGCCGGGTGTGGACATGTCCGCATTCGCCGGTGGCCTGCCCGTGGCCGACCACACGCCGGGCCTGCTCACGCCCGTGGCGCTGGCGGCCGGGCTGGGCCTGTGCGCCGTGCTCGGGGCGTACGTGCACACGGCCATGAGCCGCCGCCGCAACCTCGACGCCGCCCTCCGCGTGGGCGACCCCTGACCCGGCCGGGCTAGCGGCGCGCGAGGGCAGGGCTAGCGGGATCACGAAATATCCAGATCGTGGATCTCCTGCTCGTCGCGTGCCAGGTCCCTTTCGGGGCAGTGCTCGCCGTCGCCGCGTTCGCCAGGCCGCGCAGCCGCGCGGGCCTGCGCCCGTTCGCGTCCATCCCGGTGACGGTGCCGGAAAGGCGGCGCCTTCCGGTGGCCGGCGTGGTCGCGACGTGTGCGGCGGCGACGGCTGCGCTCATGGCGATCCCGGAACCAGGGGCCGGTCCTCAGCCGGATCACGCTTGGCGCGTTCAGCCTGGTGATCGCTGTCCGGACAGAACGGGGAGGGCGTGATGCAGTACCTGGTCGCCGCGGTCGTGCTGGTCGGTCTGCTGGGCATGGTCAACTTGCTGCTGACCGTCGGCGTGATCCGCCGCCTGCGCGGGCAGAGCTCGCCGCCGTCGCTGCCGGCGGACGGCCTCTCGCCCGGTGCGAGGGTCCCGCGGTTCATCGAGCGGCTCGCGGAGGTGGCACGTGTCGTCACGGAGGCGCCGCAGGGCCCCCTTCAGACGGCGTTCAAGGTCAACGCGTACCCGACGGTCATCACGATCGACGCCGGGGACACGGTCGTCAGCAGCGGGCACACCATGCCGCACACCATGCCCGCCGAGGTCAAGGCGTCGTGAGGCGGGCGTTCCTCGCGGTGGCGGGCGGGCTCGCGGGTCTGGCCCTGCTGGCCGTACGGCTGCGCGCGACGTACCTGGTGATCCGCGTCAGCGGCGACAGCATGGCCCCGGCGCTGACCCATGGGGACCGGCTGCTGGCCCGGCGCACGGACCTGGCGGCGCTGCGCAAGGGGCAGATCGCCGTCGTCTCGAGCCCGCACCCGATCGGCAGCGAATTCCTGATCAAACGTGTCGCCGCCCTGCCTGGCGATCCGGTCCCGGAGCGGGTACGGAGGGTCGTCGCCGACGACGTCGTCCCGGCCGGCAGGTTCGTCCTGATCGGTGACAACACCGAGGTCAGCTTCGACTCCCGCGAGCACGGCTTCTTCCACGCCGACGACCTCCAAGCCGTCACCGTCAGGAAGCTGGAGCGGCAGCATGGCCGTTGACGGGGTGCGCCTGACCGCTTCCGCGCGTGCGGCGGCGGCCATCTGCTGGAGCGGCGCCGCCGGTCCCATGATCGGGTACGCGCTCACCCTGCTGGGCACGGCCACGACGCCGGTCGCGGTGGCCTGGCTGACCAAGCTGGTCATCGACGGCCTCACCGGGGCGGCCTCCCTGTCGGAGCTGCTGGGCCTGGCCGCCGGGCTGGCCGGTACCGGTGTCGCCGCCGCGATCCTGCCGCACGCCTCGCGGTACCTCGGCAGCGAGATCGGCCGCGCCATGGCGGCCACCACGACGGACCGGCTCTTCGCGGCCACGGCACGATTTCCCGGGCTCCGGCCCTTCGAGGATCCGCGCTTCCTCGACCGGCTGCGCCTGGCCCAGGAGGGGACGTCCAGGGCGGACAGCATCGTCACCGAGGCATTCGGCCTGGTCCGCTCCGCTGTCACCGTGATCGGCTTCGTCGGGTCCATGCTGGTGATCAGCCCGGCCATGACGCTGATCGTGCTGTGCGCCGCCGTGCCGGCACTCATCGCGCAGCTGAAGCTGTCCCGCCGGCGCACGACCATGATGTGGGAGATCGGCCCCGCGGAACGACGGCAGCTCTTCTACAGCACCCTGCTCGGCACGATCGAGGCGGCCAAGGAGATCAGGCTCTTCAACCTGGGCGGATTCCTGCGCGGCCGCCTCATGGCGGAGCTGTCGACGGCTCAGGCGGCCAAGCGGCGGATGGACCGCAAGGAGCTGTCGGCGGAGGGGGCGCTCGCCCTGCTGTCCGCCGTGGTGGCCGGTGGCGGGCTCGTCTGGGCCATCGCCGCGGCCCGGACCGGCACGCTCACCGTCGGGGACGTGTCGATGTTCACCGTCGCCGTCGTCGCCGTCCAGGGCGGGCTCGACACCCTGGTCAACGGCATCGCGATCACCGATCACAACCTGCGGCTCTTCGGCCACTACGTGGCGGTGGTCAGGGCCGAGGCCGACCTCGTCGTGCCGGCCGCCCCCGCGCCGCTGCCGCCGCTGCGCCGGGGGATCGAACTGCGCGACGTGTGGTTCCGGTACAGCGACGACCATCCGTGGATCCTGCGCGGCGTCGACCTGCTCATCCCGTACGGCGCGGCCGTGGCACTGGTCGGGCTCAACGGCGCGGGCAAGAGCACGCTGGTCAAGCTGCTCTGCCGGTTCTACGACCCGAGCCGGGGAGCGATCCTCTGGGACGGTGCCGACCTGCGCGAGGTCCGGCCGGAGGCGCTGCGGGAGCGGATCAGCGGCGTCTTCCAGGACCACATGGCCTACGACTTCTCCGCCCGCGACAACATCGGCGTGGGAGACGTCGGTGCCCGTGACGACCTGGACCGGATCCGCGCCGCCGCGCGGAAGGCCGGCGTGGACGAGCTGCTGGCGTTCCTTCCCCGCGGCTACGACACGCTGCTCACCCGGATGTTCACCAGCGAGGAGGACCGCGAGGACTCCTCGACCGGCGTCGTGCTCTCCGGCGGACAGTGGCAGCGAACCGCCCTGGCCAGAGCCTTCCTCCGCGACGGACGGGACCTGATGATCCTCGACGAGCCGAGCTCGGGTCTCGATCCCGAAGCCGAGGCCGACGTGCACGCCCGGATGCGCCACCACCGCGCCGGCCAGACGAGCCTGCTCATCTCCCACCGGCTGAACACGGTGCGGGACGCCGACCTGATCGTCGTCCTGAAGGACGGGGCCGTCGCCGAGCGGGGAGGCCACGACGAACTCATGGCGGTGGACGGCACCTACGCCCGTCTCTTCCGTCTACAAGCCCGCGGATATCACGAGACAACTCCCCGTGAAATCCGCGCCCAGTGAACCCCGAGACAGGAAAGGAGGTGAAACAGAATGCTGGACAAGCTTATCGACCGGTTGATTCCCACGGTCAAGGCTGACGCCGCGTGCGTCCCGAGGTGCGTGCAGATCGGCCCCGGCCCGACTCCTGGGTGCTACAGGATGCGGTGCACCAATGCCGACTGCACCGTCAAGACGGTCATCGTGTGCGAATAATTCGCTGAAGAAAGGTGGGACAGGTGAAATCCATCACCGCTCTGGCGGATCGGATCGTCGCCTTCGTCGTACCGGCCGGCGATGCGCAGGCCGCCTGCACCGCACGTTGCATTCTCGACCACACAACCTGCACCGGCAGCATTTGTTGCGCCTACTTCAAGTGCTGGAGGAGCGACTGCTCGCCCTACTGGAAAAAGCAGTGCGCCTAGGTAGGTAAAGGGATCGCCCTCTGGCCGGCGCCGGCCAGAGGGCACTTTCTTTGCTAGAGCGACGCGCCGCGGAGTATCTCCTGATGCTGCCGGCGCAGGTGGTCGGCCGGTTCGATGCCGAGCTCCGTGCTGAGGATGTCACGCATGCGCCGGTAGGCGGCGAGCGCTTCGGCCCGGCGGCCGCGCCCGGCCAGGGCACGCAGCAGCATCTCCCACAGGGATTCACGGAAAGGGTGGGCCTCGACGAGGCGCTCCAGTTCCGGGATGACCCCGGTGTGAAGGCCGAGCCGCAGTTCTGCCTCCAGCCAGAGCTCGGATGCGGTCAGGTGCATCGCGTCCAGGCGGCGGCGCTCGCAGCGGACGGTTTCGACGTCGATCTCCGGCACCAGCGGACCGTGCCACATGTCCAGAGCCTCGCGCAGCAGCCCGGCTGCCATCGCCGGACTGCCCGCGGTCAGAGCCTGCGATCCCCGGGTGAAGCGCTGCTCGAACGCCCTGATGTCCACCGCCCGATCCGGGACGACCAGGGTGTAGCCGTTCCCGAGGGTGGTCAGGTCGACGCCGTGGGCGGCCAGCGGCGCCAGAGTGCGCCGCAGGCGGTAGACGTACGTTTGCAGACTCGCTTTCGCCGTCGCCGGCGGCTCGTCCGGCCAGAGCTCCGTCATCAGCCGATCCACGCTGACCACTCCGCCCGGACGCAGCATGAGAACGGCGAGGATCGCCTGCTGCTTCGCGGCTCGGACGTTGATCGCGCGGCCCCCGCCGTCGACCACCGCCAAGCGTCCCAACAGTTGGAACATCGTGCACCTCCGATCGACATTGTGCTGATCGCCGGTATGTTCCAGGTATGGCAGGCGGCGTACAGGAGCTGCGCACATGAAAGGGCCGGACATGCTCCTGTTGAAGGGAACTGTCCGGCCCCGGTGCGGTCGCTACGCGGCTAGCAACATCTGCGCTCGAGAGTGGTCCGCACCCCGAAGGTGCTGCCCGGCCCCCAGTTGCACGCGTACTTGTCCTTCATCGACCTGCTGCCGCAGGCGGGGTTGTAATAGCACCGCCCCCACCAGTAGCCGCCAATGGGCCGGTTGTAGCACTTGACGACGGCGCCGGCAGAGTCCTCGGGCAGGACCAGGGACAGGGCGCGGTCCGCGAGCCCGGTTATGATCTTCACGTTTTTCTTCCATTTCTTCGTCTACGGTCTCAGAACTCGGTCAGTTGATCTATGCCGTCTCCTTTACTGACGGCCCCGCATATCCAGGGGACAGCTTTCGGCAAGTGATGGCATGAATGTCGGCGAGCGGAAAGTAGCCGTGGTCCCGCGAGTCGTAGCTGCCCTCGCTGTTGTCGCCGAGCAGGACGACATTTCCGACGGGGATACGATCTTCGGCCACCACCGGTGCCACCGAGGGCGGAACGGGATCGCCCGGCAATCCGGCGATCCGCTTGACGAGGAAGGTCGCACCGACGAATCGAGGTGCGCGGACCACCGCGATCTGGCCGCGCCGGAGAGCCGACGCGGTCACGCGCCGGGCAAGCAGCCGATCTCCGTCGGTCAGGGTGGGGGCCATGCTGTCGCCATCGACCCGGATCACGGAATACGTCGCGCGCAGCCGTACGATCAACATGGCCAGCGCGCAGCTCGCGACGAGGAGCACCCACCTCACAGGGCCGCCGCCTCTTCCGGCTCGCGGTACCCGGTCGCCTGGAGGTTGAAGAGCCGTGCGTAGGGGCCGCGGGCGGCCATGAGGGCGTCGTGCTTTCCGGCTTCCCGGATGGCGCCGTCCTCCAGAACGATGATGAGGTCGGCGTCGCGCACGGTGTTGAGCCGGTGAGAGATGAGCAGGCTGGTGGCGCCGTGGCGGCGGCGCCGGGTCCGGGAGTGCACGTCGGCCTCGGCCTCGGGGTCCAGCCCGGCGGAGGGCTCGTCGAGGATCACGAGGTCGCGGTGACCGCGGAACATCGCGCGGGCCAGCGCCGTGCGCTGCCATTGCCCGCCGCTGAGCACCACACCCGTGTCGGGGTCGTCCTTGTCGTCCTCGCTGAAGAACGTCCGCGTGAGCAGGGTGTCGTACCCGCGAGGAAGGGAGGAGAGCTTGTCGTCGATCCCGGCCTCGTGAGCGGCCCCGCGGATCCGGGTCTCGTCCTCACGGGCGGGGACGAAGCCGATGGAGACGTTGTCGGCCGCGGACATGTCGTAGGCCATATGGTCCTGGAACACCCCGCTGATGCGGTGCCGCAGATCATCGGGGTGCACGTCACGGATGTCGACGCCGTCCCACGTGATGCTTCCGTGCTGCGGGTCGTAGAACCGGCACAGGAGCTTGACGAGGGTGGACTTGCCGGCCCCGTTCAGACCGACGACGGCGACCGACGCGGCGGCCGGGATGAACAGGTTCAGGCCGCGCAGGATCCAGGGGTGATCCTCGCTGTAGCGGAACCACACGTTGGTCAGCTGGATGCCGCGGCGCAGCCGGGGCAGTGGCGCGGGCTCGGCGGGGATGGGCAGGTCGGGTTCGGCCGAGGTCACGGCCACGTAATGGCCGAACATGAGCAGATCCTGGTGGAGAGCGGCGATACCGATGATCAGCCCGTTGAGGGCGGCCTGGACGGCGGCGATGGCGGCGATCAGCAGGGACACGTCGCCGATGCTCAACGCGCCGGAGCCGGCCGAGATGACGGCCCAGATCAGCCCGCCGCCCGCGACCACGGAGCCCAGCAGCGTCAGCAGGCCCTCGACGGACAGTTCCTTGAGGTCCATCCGCCGGCGTGCGGCGTTGGACGTGCGCAACTCGGTCATCATGCGGCCGCGCAGGAAACGGCCGCTGTTGAACAGACGGATCTCCTTCGCCGCCGCGATCGTGGTGAGCAGATCGCCGTAGAACATCTGGCGTCGTTCGGCCGGGCCGATGTCCCACATCATCGCGGCGCGACGATGCGACAGCCGCAACTGCGCCACCAGCGCGGGAACCCCGGTCGCCAGGACGATCCCCGTGAGGACCGGACTGACCATCAGGAGGGAGCCGACCATTCCGGCCAGCGTGATCACCGCGCTCGCCACCGCCAGGCATCCGGTGACGACCTCCTGTCCCGTCGACAGGCTGTTCTTCGCCAACCGCAGCTGGTCGTGGAAGTTGGGGTCCTCGAACCGTCGCAGCCCGGCGAACCGCAGCGTCGCGGAGAACAGCTGGGTGGTGGTCTGGGTGGTGAACAACCTGCCCATCTCGCTGTTGAGGTACTGCATGAGCTGGGGCAGCACCGTCAGCAGGACGCCCGCGGCGGCCAGCCCGACCGCGAGGGTGCTCAGCTCGGCCGCCGATCCCTGTCCCGCCAGGGAGTCGACCACCAGCTTGGTCAGCCACGCCACCGCGATCGGCGCGATCGCCTCAACGATCATCACCAGGACATAGACCGCCATCAGTCCCGGGGCCGCGCGCAGGGCGACCCCCGCGGCGGCCTTCGCCGTTCCGATCATGTGCTGACCGCGGCGGGCAACATGGGATTGTTGTCGGTGACCCTGCGGTCCGCACCGATCTCGAAGACGGTCGGATAGCCGGCGACCTGGAAGGCGCCCTGAATGGCGCCATGAGGTGCCTCGACCACGACACGTGCCACCTCAGCGAGGCGTTCGACGTCGGCGACGGCCTCCTGGTCGCTGTCGGTGACGACGACGGCGAGCACGGCAGCCGGGGTACGGCGGGCATGGTCGATGAAGCGCGGCATCAGTTCCCTGCACGGCTCGCAGGACGGGGAGAAGAAGCCGACCAGGGCGGGCCCATCGATCAGCGCATCGGAGATCGGCTCGCCATCGGTGGTCGTGGCGGCGAACTCAGGGATCTCCTCCCCGATGGCGAGCCCGTCCTCCATGGGCGGCAGGGATGCCGCCGAAGCGGCCTGCTTCCGCAGCCGGCGGATCACTCCGACCGTCAGCAGGAGGTTCAGCAGGCACAGCACGCCGACCAGGACGACGGCAACGATCAGATACGGCATCACGCACTCCCCGAAACTTCCATGAACAAATCGGCGATGTCGTCAAAGACGATCAGGAGGATGGCGCCGACCAGCCCGACCGGCACCGCCAGGGCGAGGCCGGCCACGGTTACCGGGCCGCCGGGAGACATCAGCGCCACCGAACCCAGCGCGATGACGAGCAGCAGAAGCCCGTTGCGGACCAGATGCACCGGGCCGAGCGGGGTCACGGACGCGCCGAAGCACTGGCAGGCCTCGCGCTGCCCCCGGCGAAGGGAAACAGCGATCCACGTGGAGAACGCGATCAACAGCAGCCCGCCGGCGGCCAGCCCCGCAGGTGGAAACACGATCAAGGTCACCGCGGTGACGACCTCCATGGCCGCCGTTGCCCCGGCAGCCGGGAACCGGGCCGGGCCGGGCAGCAATCGCAGGGTGGCGGCGAAAGACTGTAGTGCGGCACGGCTGCGCAGTTTCGAGTACGCGGAGACAACGAAGACCGTGGCGAGCAGGGCTTGGCTCGCCACCAGCACGTGAACCATGACCCCAGATGCTCTTCCGGCCCATTAGCCCGGCGATAGCGCGCCGGTAGCGCGGTCCGCGGCGCGTGCTGACGGCCGCCGGCCGTGATCATGCCCGGCCGGCCCCGCGGCTAGTCCCAGCGGAAACAGGCGGCCGCGACGACACCGCCGAGCAGCAGGCTCACGGCCAGGCCGATCAGGTGGGCGGGTGGCACGGGCGCGCCCACCCAGGTGGCCGACATGGCCTGGACCGAGGCACCGAACGGCAGCCAGGCGCCCACCGACGCGACCACGTCGGGAAGGCTGCCGCGCCCGCCGAACATGCCGCCGAGGGCGCCGAGCGCGAAGAACAGCGCCAGGCCGATCGCCACGGCGGAGTTCGGGGTGGGCGCGAGCGCGGCGACGATCATCCCGACGGCGTACATCGTGGCCGTGGACAGCGCGAGGACGCCGATCGCCGCGCCGGCGTTCACCGGCGGCTTCGCCCCGAACGCCACCATCGCCAGGAGCCACGCGGCCGCGATGCCCAAGCCCGTCTGCAGCACGCCCACGGTCACCTGCGCGACGAGGACCATCGCGGGCGAGGCCGGTGTCACCGCGAGCCGCCGCAGGATCCCGCTGCGGCGGTAGTAGGCCAGGAAGGACGGCATGTTCACGATGCCGGTCGTGGCCACCACCATCGTGAACACCAGCGGCAGCACGTGGACGTCGAGCGCCGTCCGGCCGTTCGCGACGACCTCGTCGCCGGCCGCCGACGCGTTCATCACCAGGATGAGCATGGGCAGGCCGATCGGCACGATCAGCCCGGCGGTGTCGCGGACGACCATCTTCAGCTCGCAGGTCAGCATCGCGGCCCAGGACCGGAGCCCGGGGCGGTGCACGGCGATGTCCGTCATCGAAGCGCCTCCTTCTCGTCGTCGTGCCGTCCTTCGTCCCGCAGTCCGTCGTCGTGGCGGTCGGTGTCCAGGCGGCGTCCGGTGAGGGCGACGAAGGCATCGTCCAGGGTCGCGCGCTCGCCCCGCGTCTCGGTCACCACGACGCCGGCGCGTACGAGCGCCACGCTCACGGCCTGGAGCAGGTCGCCGCGGCCCTCGACCACGACCCGGCCGCCGTCGGCGCGCACCCGCTCGACCTCGTCCAACCCTTCCAGCAGCCCCTCCGGTAGGGGCTCCGCCGCCAGGAAGGTGACCCGCTGGGCGAACCCGGCCCGGCGGACGAGCCCCGAGGGCGAGTCGAGGGCGACGACCCGCCCCGCGTCGAGCAGCGCGACCCGGTCGCACAGCCGCTCGACCTCCTCCATCGCGTGACTGACGAGCAGCACGGTCACGCCGCCGTCACGCAGGCGCTCGACGGTCGACCACATCTGGCGGCGCGCCTGCGGGTCGAGCCCGGTCGTGAGCTCGTCGAGGATCACCACCCGGGGCCGCCCCACCAGGGCCAGGGCGATGGACAGCCGCTGCTGCTGGCCGCCGGAGAGGTTTTGGAAGCGGACGTCGCGGGAGCCGGTCAGGCCGACCGACTCGATGAGCTCGCCGGAGTCCAGCGGGTCGCGGTAGAAGGTCCCGTACAGGTGGACCAGTTCGGCGACCGTGAGCGCGGCGTGCAGATGGCTCTCCTGCAGTTGCACCCCGAGGAGTTGCCGCAGCCGGGCCCGGTCGCGTCGCGCGTCCAGGCCGAGCACGCGGACGGTGCCCCGGTCGGGCCGCCGGAGGCCGGCGACCAGCTCGACGGTGGTCGTCTTGCCGGCCCCGTTACGTCCGAGGATGCCGAAGATCTCGCCGGTGGGGATCGCGAGGCTGACCTCGTCGACGGCGACCTTCGAGCGGTAGCGCTTGTGCAGGCCGTCCGCTTCGACGGCCAGTGATGTTCCAGGCATGTCCCCGACGTTAGGAGCGGGCGGGCCACCGGAGCCTGTGCCGATCGTCAGCCCGCGCACCCGTGACTTTCGGCACCCCCAGCGCCGTCCGCCGCCCGATTAGAGTGATTTCATGCGGCGAATCGGGCCGGACACCTGGGCGGGTCTGGCGGTGCTCCTGATGTGCGTCGCGGTGGGGACGCCGACACTGCTCGGCGGGACCGAGACCGTCCTGCCCCGCGCCCTATGGGCCGTGCTGTTCGCCGGGTTGCTGGCCACCTTGCTGGTCGCCGCCTTGAGCGTGGAGAGCCGTGGGTGGCCGGCGCGGATCTCCTACGGCGTGGCCGTGGTCCTGAGCTGGCTCACGGTCCTGGCGGCGCCCGGTGCCGGATGGCTGCCGATCCTGCTGGTCTTCACCGCGGCTCTGAGCGCGTACGTCCTGCCGTGGTGGGCCGGGCCGGTGGTGATCGCCCTCAACACCGTCGTGATCGGCCTGGCCGCGAGCCGCACCGAGGCCACCGCGACCGGGGTGCTTCTCGGCGCGGCTCTCTACCTGCTGATCCAGTCGGCGACGCTGCTGAGCACGGTCGCGATCATCCGGGAGCAGCGGATGCGCCGCGAGCTCGCCGAGGCGCACGTCGAGCTGCGCGCGGCCAGCGTCGTGCTCGCCGACTCCACCCGCGCCCACGAGCGCCTGCGCATCGCCCGCGAACTTCACGACCTCATCGGCCACCAGCTCACGGCGCTCACCCTCGAACTGGAGGTCGCCCGGCACCACGACGGCCCCGCCGCGCGCGAACACATCGAGCGCGCGAACCGGGTGGCCAGGGAGCTGCTCGGGGACGTACGGCAGACCGTCGGCCGGCTCCGCACCGACGCGCCGGACCTGCGCGAGTCCCTGACCGCCGTGGTACGCGACATCCCCGGCCTCGACATCAGCGTCCACATCGACGAGGACGTGCACACCACCGAAGAGCTGACCATGACGCTGACCCGCGTCGTCCAGGAGATCGTCACCAACACCATCCGCCACGCGGACGCGACTCGCCTGCGGATCCGCATCGAGACCGCTCCGGATCGCACCCTGCGGCTCACCTCCGTCGACGACGGCCGCGGCACGTACGAGATCAGGCCCGGCAACGGGCTGTGCGGCCTGACGGAGCGGATCGCCGCGGTCGGCGGCGACGTACGGCTCGACGGCAGCGACGGCTTCCGCGTCACCGCCCGGGTGCCCGTGCCATGATCCGCGTGCTCGTGGTCGACGACCAGACTCTCGTCCGGCAGGGCATCCGCAGCCTGCTCGACCTGACCGACGACATCGAGGTGGTGGGGGAGGCCGACGACGGCATGACGGCGCTGGCCGCCATCGCCGAGCACACCCCCGACGTCGTCCTCCTCGACCTGCGCATGCCGCGCCACGACGGCATCTGGGCCCTCACCGCCCTGCACGACGGCACCGCGGACGCGCCCCCGGTCCTCGTCCTGACCACGTTCGACAACGACACCCTGGTCCTCGACGCGATGCGCGCGGGTGCCTGCGGCTATCTCCTCAAAGACGTCACCCTGGAACAACTCACCCACGCCATCCGCGTCCTGGCCGACGGCGGCACCCTGATCTCCCCGTCGATCACCGACCGCCTCCTCCGCGCCGTCCACCGCCGCCGCCCGCCGGCCGACATCGGCCTTGCCCCGATCCAGCAGCTCACGGAACGGGAGCTGGAGGTGCTCCGGCTGGTCGCGGAGGGCTACAGCAACCGCGAGATCGCCCGCGCTCTGTTCCTCGCCGAGGGCACGGTCAAGAACCACGTCTCGACCGTCCTCCTCAAACTCGGCGCCCGCGACCGCACCAATGCCGTGTTACGGGCCCTGCACGAGAACGTGCTGGGCTGACGCACTTTCTCAGCGCGGAGCGCCCAGCACCGTAAGGGCGGCGGCGAGTCGCGGGTCCGCCTGTCCCGCCTCCGCCAAGGCGGCGTTCAGCGTCTCCTCGTAGGTACGGTTCGCCTCGGCGTATCTGGCCCGGCCAGTCTCGGTGATGACCGTGTAGACGCCGCGCTTGTCGTCCGGGCACAGATCCCGGTAGGCGAAGTCCGCCGCGTTCAGCCGCGACACCAGGCGCGTCACCGAGCTCTGGTTGAGCCCGACTTTGTCGGCCAGCTCCTGCATGCGCAGCTCGTTGGTGGGGGAGGCGGCGAGGTGGCCGAGCGCGCGGAACTCGGACAGGCCGATGCCGTGCCGTCGCTGCAGCGCCGTGGCGAGTTTGCTCTCCACGTGGGTGTGCAGGAGGAGGATGCGCTGCCAGGTCGCGGCGATGTCCGAGACGGCCGGCGCCGGGACCGGGGCGGGGGCTGCAGGAGTCATGAAAACCTCTTCGTGCGTACGGAGACCGGCTTGACAGAAGCATACATGTACATGCAACATCCCTTCCAAGAGAACAATTTGCACATACATACAAATAGGAGGGCCCTTGTGGCCTGGATCTACCTGCTCATAGCGGCCGTCTTCGAAGTCGTCTTCGCCCTGGCCACCAACGCCACCGAGGGCTTCACCCAGCTGTGGCCGTCCCTGCTCACGGCCGCCGCGGCGGCCGGCGGGATCTTTTTCCTGAGCCTGGCGCTCAAGACGCTGGACGTCGGCGTCGGCTACACCATCTGGACCGGCATCGGCTCGGTCGGCACGGTCGTGCTCGGCGCCGTGATCTTCGGCGAGGAGATCACCATCTGGAAGGCGCTGGCCTTCGTCCTGATCATCGGCGGCGTGCTGGGCCTCAAGCTCTCCGACCGCCTGGCCTCCGAGAAGCCGTCCGCGGCCTGAACACCCTGCTCCGTCACTTCGCGCCTGAAGGAAACGTCATCATGGCCTGGATCTACCTCTCCATCGCGATCGTCTTCGAGATCGGCTTCGCCCTCGGCACCAACGCCACCAAGGGCTTCACCCGCCTCTGGCCGTCGGTCTTCACGCTGCTGTCGGCCGCCGGTGGCATCTTCACCCTGAGCCTGGCGCTCAAGACGCTGGACGTGGGCGTCGGTTACACCATCTGGACCGGCGTCGGCTCCATCGGCACGGTCATCCTCGGCGCCCTCATCTACAAGGAGAAGATCACCCCCGCCAAGCTCGGCTCGTTCGCCGCGATCATCGGCGGCGTCGCCCTCCTCAAGATCGCCGCGGGGATCTGATCCGCGACGGCCGGGCCGCGCCGGTCGCCAGGTGCCGTCCCCACCCGGCCTGACCAGGCGCGGCCGGCATCTTGTCGGTGAGTCTGGTTACGCTGCCGCCATGCCGATCGACTACGCGCGTCCCGGGATCTTCACCACGCTCGACGCCGACCAGTTACCGCTGGCCGAGGCGTTGCCGTCCGATCCGGTGGAGATCTGCCGGGCGGTGCGCGGGCTCGTCGTCCATCCCGGAGAGACCGCCATGCTGGAGCTCCCCGAGGGCCGCATGGTGGAAAAGAACCTGCGGCCCGCGAGCGCCATCGTCCGCGCGCTCGCCCGGCTCGACCCGGCGCCACTCGACGTGCCCCGCCCGCCGCACCTGCGGGTGGTGGGCACCTGCCGCCACTTCGCCACGCTGAGCGTCGCCCTGCTCCGCCTGCGCGGCATCCGGGCCCGGGCGCGGGCGGGCTTCAGCACCTACTTCGCCGCAGGAAAGAGCGTCGACCACTGGATCACCGAATACCGGTCCGCCGGCGAGGGGCGCTGGGTGCGCATCGACAGCCAGATCATCGACGGGCACCCGGTCGTGCGGCCCGAGGACCTGGCGCAGGGTGAGTTCCTCACCGGCGGCGAGGCCTGGTCCCTCTACCGGAAGGGAACGGTGGACCCGGACACGTTCGGGGTGTTGGGCACGACGCACGCGTGGGGCGTCGCCGAGATCCGCGGCAACGCGATCCGCGACCTGGCCGCGCTGGCGACGATGGAGACACTGCCCTGGGACGAGTGGGGCCGCATGACCGCCTCCTACGAGGGCAAGACCGGCCCCGACTACGATCTGCTGATCGACGAGGTGGCGGCCGTCTGCGCGGCCGACGACCCGGGCGCCGTCGACCGCCTCTACCGCAGCGCGGAGCTCCAGGTCCCCGACGGGATCCGATAGGGCGCCGCTCGCCGGGTGCCGCCGGCGTGGCCGACGGTTTCCTCGGTGTCCATGGGTCGCCCCGGGCGCCGGGTCCGGCTCGCAGGTCCGCGTCCACCGCGCCGCCGGCCCCCGTGTGTCAGCCGAATCGCCAGCCGAGCAGGTTCCAGTGCTGGCAGAACCAGACGAGGAGCAGCAGTCCGGCCAGGAGGATCACCTGGTGGACACGGGCCAGGACGCCGACGTGCTGTTGCCTCCAGCCGATCACGGTGGTGGTGACCGCGGCGACGGTGAGGGCGAGGAGCAGCGGGGGAAGCAGCAGCAGGGCCCGGAGCGTCGGCGGCACGCCGTACAGGATGCTGGTGTCGCCGGTCAGCGTCAGCGCGAACATGACGACGAACGCCAGCCCGACGATGCCGGCCAGACCGGAGAGGAGGCGGCCGGCGCGCCAGGCACGAGGCGTCCGCGAGGGGCGTTTCCGCAGTCGCCGGACCCCGGCGGCCAGCGGCAGGCCGAGCACGGCCGTCAGGGCGGTGACGGCGAACAGCAGCACCACGGCGAGGTTCACCAGAGGGGTGTCCCACCAGGGGATGAGCTCGTAGGCGGGACCGTCGGTGGCCGCGTACGTGACACCGGAGCCGTTCGTGACGAACGCCAGTCGCTGGGAGCCGCCGTCCTGCTGGTAGAGCCCCGGACCCAGGGGGCGCCATGTCGCGCCCTTGAAGGCGATCCTCCCGCCGTCCTCGACCCGCAGCCGGGAGGAGTTGGTGAGGGTGAGCACCCTCTCGATGGTCGACTCGACGGTTCGGGCCGGCTTGTAGAAGCCCGCTACAGGCGTGCCCGACTTGCCGGAAGGGGCCGGGGGCGCAGCGCGGTCGCCGGGGAGGAACCGGTCGAAGAAGGCGGGAATGAGTTGGGTGACGGCATCGATGCCGCCGACGCTGTTCGTGGAGACGAACAGGCCGAGGCCGGCGTCGGGCACCAGCAGCAGCGCGCTCTGGAAGCCCTCCCAACTGCCGTCGTGCATGATCACGCGATGCCCGTTGAGGGTCTGCTCCTTGAACCCGTGGGCGTACCCGTCGATGCGGGGGTCGGCGGCGAAGGACCGCTGGTGCATGAGACGGGCGGTGGGCTGGTCGAGGAGGGGTCCGCCGGCCAGATGGGCGATCATGAAGCGGGCCATGTCGTTCGCGGTGGCGCTGATCGATCCGTCGGGCGGGAGGTTGTCGAAGACGAAGGGCTTGCGCTGGTACGTCCCTTCTTCGTGGGCATAGCTGCGTGCCAGGCCGGCGGCCAAGGGGGCCGGGACGGGCTCGGCGGCGGTACTGTGCCGCATGCCGAGCGGGTCGAGGATGTGCTCCTGTACGTACTGGTCGTACGGCTGCCCGCTCACCTGCGCCACGATGTGTCCGGCCAGCGCCGCGCCATAGTTCGAATAGGCCGGCACCTCCCCGGGCGGGCGAATCCGCGCCGGCATGTTCTCGGCGAGATACGTGCCCAGGGGCGGAACGTCGGCCTTGCGCCGCGCGCCCACGCCGATGGTGCGGTCCTCGAACCCGGCGGTGTGGTCCATCAGGTGCTCCAGCGTGATCGGCTGGGGGTACGTCGCGGGGACGCGGAAGGCGGGAAGATAGCAGTTCACGTCAGCGCGCAGGTCCAGCCGTCCCGACTGCACCTGCTGCATCACCGCGGTCCAGGTGAACAGCTTGGTGATCGAGGCGATCCGCACCAACGAGGTATCGGGGTCGAACGGCGTCCGGTTCTCGAGGTCGGCCAGGCCGTACCCCTTGCTGAAGAGTGTCCTTCCGGCGCCCACCACCGAGACCACCGCGCCCGGCACGTGGTTGGCCGGCAGCCCGCTCGCCATCGCGGCGTCGAAGAAGTCCGTGAGCTCACGGGTGCCGGGAATGCGCGCCGACGTCGCCGAAGCGGGGGCGGGCGGCCAGACGGCCGCGAGTGACAGGGCGGCGACGAGCAGCAGACGCGGGAGAGTGAATGGCCACACGGCGTGACTCCTGACCTTGTCGGGGTCATCAACGGTGCGGTCTGTGTGGCCACGATCGCATCGCCATCACGGCTAGGGCTGCATCACACTAAAGTCGGAGATTTCCGGACGGCTGACACCAACGCTCGTCTGAGGTGGCGCGATGCCACCCTGGCTACGCTGGATCGATGGTGTCGTACCAGGGCGTGCTACGACGGATCAGCACACTCAACCCGAACGCGATCAGCTCGGCCGCCGTGGCGTCGTGCCTGATCCTGACGGTCTTGGCGGTCAAGACGCCGTGGGCGCCGCTGCCGGGCGCGGTCATCGCCGCCTCCGGCCTGGTCGCCTCGGGTTCCGTGTGGTTCCGCGAGCGGTGGCCCACCGCGGTCGCCGCCGTCGGGGCGAGTGCGTACGCGCTGTCGGGCAACCCCGGGCCGCTGCTGATCGGCCTGTTCTCCGGTGCTGGGGCGCGGTTGGGCTCGCGGTTCGCGGCGCTGGCGATCACCGGCGTGGCAGGGTTCGTCGCACAGCAGTGGGTCGACGACGGCAGGTTCAGCGTGGACGCGCTGGTCTCCGCGCTCGCCGCCACCGGTGCCGTGCTGGTGACCGGCGGGTACGCCGCCACCCGCCGCGAGCTCACCCGATCGTTGCGGGAACGCGCGGAGCGCGTCGAGGCCGAACAACTTCTGCGCGACGAACATGCGAAGGCCGCCGAGCGCGGCCGGATCGCGCGGGAGATGCACGACGTGCTCGCACACAAGATCACCCTCATCTCGTTGCACGCCGGCGGATTGGAGGTCAACGCCGGCGCGGAACCGGCGCGGATCGAGCGGGAGGCGCTACTGATCCGGGTCACCGCGCAGGAGTCCCTGGAGGAGCTGCGGAAGATCGTGGGCGTGCTGCGTGCCGGACACGACGACCGGGGCGCCGACCTCCGGCGGTTGGTGCGGTCCTGGGCGTCAGCCGGCAACACCGTCACGCTGCGCGGCGACATCAGCGACCTCGACTCGTTGCCGGTGGCGACGGCCCGGGCCGCCTACCGGCTCGTCCAGGAAGGGCTGACCAACGCGCACAAGCACGCCTCCGGGGCGCCCGTCACCGTCTCGGTCGCGGGGAGCCCGAAGGACGGCGTCACGATCACGGTCGTCAACGAGCGATCGCGCCGGCCCGGTGCGCGCGCGTCCGGGGCCGGTGCCGGGAGCGGTGCCGGGAGCGGGGCCGGTGCCGGGCTCGTGGGCCTGGCCGAACGTTTCCGGCTGATCGGCGGAACGGTACGCGGCGCGCCCGACGATGCGGGAGGCTGGCGCCTCGAGGGCCGGTTGCCGTGGAATGCATCCGCGAGGGAAACACATGATCAGGACGCTATTGGTGGATGACGAGTCGCTGATCCGCGCCGGACTGCGGTTCATCTTCGACTCCGCACCCGACCTGGAGGTCGTGGGAGAGGCCGAGGACGGGGACCAGGCGATCGACGCCGTGCGCCGCCTCGGGCCGGACGTGGTCCTGATGGACATCAGGATGCCGCGGTCCGACGGCCTCGCCGCCACCGAGGCCATCCGCCGGCTCGCCCGGCCGCCCGCGGTCGTGATCCTCACCACGTTCGACAGCGACGAGCACGTCTTCAGCGCGCTGGAGGCCGGGGCCTGCGGGTTCCTGCTCAAGGACACTTCGCCGCACGACCTGATCCACGCCGTACGCCTCGCGCATGGTGGCGACTCGATGCTGTCCCCGCGGGTGACCCGGCGGCTGATCCAGCGGGTCACCACCGACGCGCCGATCCGGCGTCGCCGGGACGCGCTCGCCCGTCTGGAGACCCTCACCCGCCGTGAGCGTGAGGTGCTCACCGAGGTCGGGCTCGGCCGCTCCAACACCGAGATCGCGGTCAGCCTGCACATGAGCGAGGCGACCGTCAAAAGCCACATCTCCCACCTGTTCGACAAGCTCGGCGTCACCAACCGTGTTCAGGTGGCCATCGCCGCCTACCGTGCCGGCCTGGTGGACTGACCGGTCCCGCTCCCCGTCGGCGGGCTTTCGGTTTCGGCGAGGTTTCGGACTCTTGACAGGAGGATGGCCGGGCCTCAGTATCTTCACCACTAACTTTATGCCTAAAGAAAGTCCTCTCACATGGCAGGCACGGACCGCGGCGATCTCACCAGAACGGCAATCCTCGCCCTCCTGGGCACGGGCGGGCCGCTGAGCCGCAGCGAGATAGCCCGCGGGCTCGATCTCAGCCCCGCCACCGTCACGCAGCTCACCAAGGAGCTCATCGGGCACGGGATGCTGGAGGAACTGGACCTCAAGCCGTCACGCGGCGGCCGTCCGGCCCAGCGGCTCGGGCTGGTGGGCAGCGCCGGGCGGGCGCTCGGGGTGAAGGTGACGGCCGACCACCTGGTGCTGGTGGACGTACGGCTCGACGGCGAGGTGCTCGGCTCCTGGGAGAGACCCCACGACCCGGCGGCGCCCGATGCGCTGGAGCACCTGGCGGACGCGGTGGAGTCCGTGGTCCGCGAGATCTCCGGGGTGCCGCCGCTGCTGGGTGTGGGGGTCGGGGTGCCGGGGAGCGTGGACGACCAGGCTGTCGGCACCGTCAACGCGCCGACGCTCGGCTGGCAGGCCATGCCGGTGGGCGAGCGGCTGCGCCGCCGGCTCAACCTGCCCGTCCTGGTCGAGAACGACGTGAACGCGCTGGCCGCGGCCGAGCGCCTGTACGGCCGGGGGCGTACGCACAGCGACTTCCTCGTGCTGACGATCGGGCGCGGCGTCGGCGCGGCGATCGTCGCCGACGGCCGGGTCTACCGGGGCGCGCGGGGCGGCGCGGGCGAGTTCGGCCACCTCCAGGTGGACCCCGAGGGGCCGCCCTGCGGGTGCGGTGCCCGGGGGTGCCTGGAGGCGTTCGTCGGCTCGGCCGGGCTGCTGGCCACCGCCCGCGCCAGGGAGGCCCTGGCTCAGAGGGCCGACCGGCCGGGCGCGGAACGGGTGGAGGCGGACGCGCGTGATCCGCTCGGCGCGGTGGCCGCGCTGGGCCGGGCCGCGGCGGGCGGTGACGTGGCCGCCCGGGAGGTGTTCGCCGAGGCCGGGACGATCCTGGGCCGGGCCACGGCGGGGCTGATCAACGTGGTGGACCCGGAGGTCGTGGTGGTGCTGGGCGAGGGCACGGCCGACTGGCCGCTGTGGCGGACCGGCTTCGAGCCGGCCCTGCGCGCGCAGCTGTACCCGGGGCGGCGTGACATCTCCGTCGAGGTGGAGAGCTGGGACGACACGAGCTGGGCTCAGGGGGCGGCGGCCCTCGTGCTGGCCACCCCGTTCGACTCCGCCGGAGCGGCGGGTGAGCAGGGCCGCCTGGTCCGCGCCCGCCTGATCGGGGCCTCGTCATGAGCGCCCTCTCGATTCGCGACCGCCCGATCGGAGCCGGGTCATGAGCGCCCTCTCGATTCGCTGCCGTCTGATCGGAGCCGGGTCATGAGCGTCCGGCAGGCCCTGCCCGAGGCCGCGCCCAAGGCGCCGGTCACCCACGCGCGCCCGAGGCGGCGCGGCGGGTGGCGCTACGCCGGCACGGTCGCGCTGTTCCTGCTGCCGAGCCTGGTGCCGCTGATCCTCTACACGCTGATCCCGATGGTCGCCTCGTTCTGGACCAGCCTGCACGAGTGGGACCTCATCACCGAGATGCGCTGGGTTGGCCTCGGCAACTACGTCGAGCTCATCGGCGACCCCGACACCCGGGCCGCGTTCCTGCACACGCTGTACTTCATCGCCGGTTACCTGCCGCTGGTCTACCTCGGTGGCCTGGGCCTCGCGGTGCTGCTCAACCGGGTGATGCCCGCGCGCGGCCTGCTGCGCGGCGTGTACTTCCTGCCCGTGATCACGAGCTGGGTGGTCGTCGCGCTGATGTGGAAGTGGCTGCTCAACCCGGCCAGCGGCATCGTCAACTGGGCGCTCGGCCTGGTGGGCGTGAGCGGGCCCGGCTGGTGGACCGATCCCGACTGGGCGATGCCCTCGATCATCCTCGCCTCGGCCTGGAAGGACCTGGGGTTCGTGATGATCATCCTGCTGGCCGGGTTGCAGGCGATCCCCCGGGAGTACCAGGAGGCCGCCATGGTGGACGGCGCGACGGCCTGGCGCAGGTTCCGGCACATCACGCTGCCGCTGCTGTCGCCCTCGACCTTCTTCGTGGTGGTGATCTCGCTGATCAACGGCTTCCAGGTGTTCGACCAGGTCCAGATCATGACAGGCGGCGGGCCGGGCGGCGCGACGCAGGTCGTGGTCTCGCAGATCTACGATCTCACCTTCCGCTACGGCCGGGCCGGTGCCGCCTCGGCGCTGTCGTGGCTGCTGTTCGCGCTCGTGCTGCTCGTCACGATCGTGCAGATCCGGGGCCAGAAGCGGTGGGTGACCTATGGGTAAGGTCCTGCGTGCCCTGCTGGTGGGCATCGGCGCGGTGGTCATGTTGTTCCCGTTCGCCTGGGCGGTGATCACCTCGATCACGCCGAGCGACGCCGTGTTGTCCGTACCGCCCGACTTCACTCCCGAGGGCGCGAGCCTCGACGCGTACGGGCGGCTGCTGGAGACGCTGCCGTTCTGGCGGATCGTGCTCAACAGCGCCTGGATCGGCGCCGCCTCCACCACGTTGCAGCTCGTCACCAGCGCGATGGCGGCCTACGCGTTCGCCAGGCTGCCCTTCCCCGGGCGGGGCGCGTTGTTCGCGGTCTACCTCGCGACGCTGATGATGCCGCTGCCGGTGCTGGTCGTGCCGCTGTTCATCGAGATGCGCACGTTCAACCTGGTCGACACGTACTTCGCGCTGCTCGCGCCGACGATCGCCTCGGCGTTCGGCGTGTTCCTGCTGCGGCAGGCCATCAACCAGGTGCCCCGCGAGTTCGACGAGGCAGCCGTGCTCGACGGTGCCGGGCACTTCCGCATCTTCCTGTACGTGGTGCTGCCGCTGATCCGCCCGGCCCTGGCCACGTTCGCCATCTTCGGCTTCATGGCGAGCTGGAACAGCTATCTCTGGCCGCTGATCATCATCAAGTCGCCGGAGTTCATGACCCTGCCGCTGGGCCTGGCGACCCTGCACGGCCAGTTCACCACGCAGTGGGACGTGGTGATGGCGGGCTCGGTCGTCAGCGTCGTCCCGATCCTCATCCTGTACGTCTTCGCGCAGAAGCACGTCATCGCCAGCGTCGCGCAGAGCGGGCTCAAGTAAAGGAATCCCCCCATGTCACGACACATCAAGATCGCCGGCGCCGTGGCGGCGGCCGCGTTGCTCGCCACCGCCTGCTCGCAGGGCTCGGCCACCAGGGGCACCACCGCGGAGGCCAGCGGCAAGGTGACGTTGCGGTACTTCACCTTCTCCGCCGCGCCCGACCACGTGAAGGACCTCGACACGATCGAGAAGGCCTTCGAGAAGGAGAACCCGAACGTGGACGTGGTCGTCGAGACCGCACCCTTCGACCAGTACTTCACCAAGCTGCAGACCAGCATCGCCGGCGGCACCGCGCCGGACACGTTCGAGCTCAACTACGAGAACTTCGTCACCTACGCCAGCGCCGGCTCCCTGCTCGACCTCGGCACGGTGGCGGGCGACGTCGACACCTCGGTGTACGCGCAGGAGTCGCTCAACGCCTTCAAGCGGGACGGCAAGCAGTACGCGCTGCCCGCCTCGTTCTCCACGGTCGTGCTCTTCTACAACAAGGACCTGTTCGACAAGGCCGGCGTGCCCGTCCCGACGGCGGACTGGACGTGGGAGGACGAGCAGGCGGCCGCCGAGAAGCTGACCGACAAGAAGAAGGGCGTGTACGGCGACTTCCAGCCGGTGCAGTTCTTCGAGTTCTACAAGACGCTCAAGCAGGCGGGCGGCGAGTTCCTGTCGGCCGACGGCAAGAAGTCGGCCTTCAACAGCCCGCAGGGCGTCAAGGCCGCCAATTGGCTGGTGTCCAAGGTGGGCAAGACGATGCCGACCGAGGCCGAGATCGGCGGCACGGCGGACTACGACACCAACCTCTTCAAGTCCGGCAAGCTCGCCATGTGGCACAACGGCATCTGGCAGTTCGCCGGCCTGAAGGACGTGCCCTTCGAGTGGGACGTCGTCGTGGAGCCGGGTGACTCGGCCAAGGCCAGCGCGGTCTTCCACAACGCGGTGGCGGCCTCCTCGACCACCAAGCACGGCAAGGAGGCCTGGGCCTGGGCCCGGTTCCTGTCCGCGTCCGGCACCGCGGCCACCACCCGCATCCAGTCGTCGTGGGAGCTGCCGCCGATCTCCGACCAGCAGGTGTTGTCCGGCTACCTCAAGGATCCGAAGCCGGCCAACCGGCAGGCGGTCTTCGACTCGCTCAAGTCCATCGCGCTGCCTCCGGTGATCAAGCGCCAGCAGGAGATGCAGGACGCGGTGACCAAGGAGATCGGCGAGGCCGCGGCCGGGCGCAAGAGCGTGGCGGACGCGCTCAAGGCGGCCGCCACCGAAGTCGACGCGCTGCTCGGCTAGCCGTTCCCTCTTTTCTACGCACTCAGGAGAGATTCGTTGTCCCTCGTCGCGCACAGCCTCGACGTGATCAAGAGTTTGCAGGCGCCGTCAGGGGCCTACCCGGCCTCGCCCACCTTCTCCGCCTACCGCGGCTACTCCTGGCTGCGCGACGGCGCGTTCATCGCCGAGGGGGTGAGCAGGCACGGCGACGTGGCCGGCGCGGACGCCTTCCACGCCTGGTGCGCCCGGGTGGTCGGTGACCGCGCGGGCCAGGTGGACGTGCTGGTGTCCCGCGCGGGGCGCGGCGAGGCGGTCACGGCGGCCGAGATGTTGCCGACCCGGTTCACGCTGGACGGCGTGGACGGCGACGACGATTGGTGGGACTTCCAGCTCGACGGGTACGGCACGTGGCTCTGGGCGCTGCGCGAGCACGTCGTCCGGCACGGCAGGGCGGTGCCCGGCGTCGAGAAGGGCGTCAGGACGGCGGCCCGCTACCTGACCGCGTTCTGGCACGTGCCCTGCTACGACTGGTGGGAGGAGCACGTCGAGCACCGCCACGTGGCGACGCTCGGCTCGATCCACGCGGGCCTGCGGGCCGCCGTCGCGCTCGGCGTGCTGAGCGCGGCGGAGTCGGCGGCGGCGGTCGAGGCCGCCGAGGGCGTCGCCGGGCTCGTGGCGCGGGAGGGCGTCAGCGCGGAGGGAGCCGGCGGGGAAGGGGCCGGCGGGGAGGGGCACCTGCGCAAGTGGCTCGGCAGCGACGCGGTGGACGGCAGCCTGCTGGCCTGCGTCGAGCCGTTCGGGCTGTACCCGGCCGGGCATCCGGTCGGCGAGGCCACGGTCGCCGAGGTCGAGCGGCAGCTCGCCCGCGACGGCGGCGTGTACCGCTATCTCGCCGACACCTTCTACGGCGGCGGGCGGTGGCTGCTGCTGGCCGGGTTCCTCGGCTGGAACCACGCCCGCGCCGGGCGGCGGGAGGAGGCCGTGCGCTACCTGGAGTGGATGGCGGCGCAGGCGACATCCGACGGCGACCTGCCCGAGCAGGTGTCCGACCTGCTGCTGGCACCCGACCGGCGGCAGGAGTGGCTGGACCGGTGGGGCCCGGTGGCCACGCCGCTGCTGTGGTCGCACGGCATGTACCTGATCCTCGCCGACGAGCTGGGGGTGACGGCGTGATCCGGCACCGTCCCCATGGCTCGGGGCACCCCTACGCGGAGACGGAGGACCAGCGCGTCCCGGCCAGGCCGCTGGACGGCGAGAGCGTGGAGCTGCGCGTGCGCGCGTCGGCGCGGGTGGTCTCCGTCGTGTGCGACTGGTCCGTGGACGGGGCCGCGCCCGCCGAGCTGTCCCTGGCCCGGCCGGACGACTCGTCGCCGGCCGGCACGGCGGAGGGGACCGGCCCGGACGGGACCGGCCCGGACGGGACCGGCCCGGACGGGACCGGCCCAGAAGGGACCGGCCCAGAAGGGACCGGCCCAGAAGGAACCGACGCTGCCGGGGCGGCGGACGGCGGGCACCTGGCCGCCGCCCAGGCACGCGCCGCCCGTGCCGCCGCCGGTTCCTGGAGTGTGCTCACCCCGTCCCTGCGGGCCGGCAGCCGCTACACCTACCGTTTCCGGGCGACGACGGCCGACGGCGCGACCCGTGCCACCCGGTGGTTCGAGGTGACGGCGGCGAGCTGGTCCGGCGCGGGCGGCAAGCTGGAGGTCACGGGTGCCGACCGGGTCGTGCCGGGGAGCGTGCGCTGGCTCGCCGACGGTGACGGCCCGCTGCGGGTGCGCTTCGAGCTGGCTCTGGGGCCGCAGGAGCACGTGGTGGGCTTCGGCGAGCGGTTCGACGCCGTGGACCAGCGGGGCCGCGCCCTCGACGCGGTGGTCTTCGAGCAGTACAAGGCGCAGGGCCGGCACGGGCGCACGTACCTGCCGATGCCGTACGCCATGGTGGTGGGCGGCCCGGCGAGCTGGGGCTGGCACGTCCGGACCTCGCGGCGCACCTGGTACGACGTCGGCGCGTCGCGGCCCGGCCGGATCGTGGTCGAGGCCGAGACCGGCCCGGACGGCGAGCTGGGCGTGCGCTTCTACGACGGCGAGCGCCCGGCGGACGTGCTGGGCGCCTTCCTCGACGACGTGGGGCGCCCGGCCGAGCTGCCGTCGTGGGTGTTCCGGCTGTGGGCCAGCGGCAACGAGTGGAACACCCAGGAACGCGTGCTGGCCGAGATGGACCGGCACCGCGAGCACGGCATCCCGGTGGGCGCGCTGGTCATCGAGGCGTGGAGCGACGAGACGACGTTCACGGCGTTCCGCGGGGCCGAGTACGAGCCGTCGGAGGAGCCCCACCGGCTGGCCGACTACACCTTCCCCGCCGACGGGCCGTGGCCGGATCCCAAGGGCATGGTGGACGAGCTGCACCGCAGGGACGTCAAGGTGCTGCTCTGGCAGATCCCGCTGCAGAAGATGCGCCCCCACCCGCGCCACCAGGCCGCCGTGGACGCCCGGCAGCTTGTCGAACGCGGGTACGGCGTGCGCGAGGCCGACGGCCGCCCCTACCGCAACCGCGGCTGGTGGTTCCCGCTGGCGCTCATGCCCGACCTGTCCTCCCCGGAGGTCCGCGACTGGTGGACGGCCAAGCGGCGCTACCTGGTCGAGGAGGTCGGCGTGGACGGGTTCAAGACCGACGGCGGCGAGCACGCCTGGGGCCACGACCTGCGCTACGCCGACGGGCGCGACGGCGCGGCGGGCAACGGGCTGTTCCCCGTGCACTACGCCCGAGCGTTCGGCGACCTGCTGCGCGCGTGCGGCAAGGCGCCGGTGACGTTCAGCCGGGCGGGGTTCGCGGGCTCGCAGCCGCACGGCGCCTTCTGGGCGGGGGACGAGGACTCGACCTGGGAGGCGTTCCGCTCCTCGATCCGGGCCGGGATCACGGCTTCGGCCTGCGGGATCGTCTATTGGGGATGGGATCTGGCCGGCTTCTCGGGGTCCGTGCCGGACGCCGAGCTCTACCTGCGGGCGGCGGGGGCCTCGGCGTTCATGCCGATCATGCAGTACCACTCCGAGTTCAACCACCACCGCACGCCCATCAGGGATCGCACGCCCTGGAACGTGGCCGCCCAGACCGGGGACGAGCGGGTGATCCCGGTGTTCCGGCGGCTGGCCGAGCTGCGGGAGCGGCTGGTGCCGTATCTGGCCGAGCAGGCGCGGGCGGCGACGGCCGGCGGGGCGCCGCTGATGCGCGGCCTGTTCTTCGACCATCCGGACGACCCGGAGGTGTGGCGGCACCCGCTGCAGTACCAGCTCGGCGACGCGCTGCTGGTCGCTCCCGTGACCGAGCCCGGTATCACCGGGACGTCCGTCTACCTCCCCGAGAAAGAGGGCGGCTGGGTCGACGTCTGGACCGGGCGCGAGCTGGCCGGTGGGCGGACGGTGAGCCTGCCCGCACCCCTCGACCGCCCGCCCGTGTTGTGCGCGGCCGAGCACTGGACCCGTCTGTCCCCCGTGTTCACCGACTGAGTGGTCGCTGCTTGAGAGGAGCACACCCCGATGAGTTGGTTACGGTCGGTCGCCACCGTCACGGCGCTCGTCCTGCTCACCTCCCTGGTGTCCGTCCCCGCCTACGCCCTGGACGGCATCCACCACAACCCGACCGGAATCGACGACCTCTACTCCAGCGAGCCCACCGAACGGGTCCCGCGCGACCCGATGGCCGGTGAGCCGGTCCAGATCAACGCGACGACCTGGCCGATCGAGCCCGGCCAGACCGTCTGGGTCACCTGGACCAGGAACGGGGTCGGCCAGACCCCGGTGGGCGCCGCGTGGGACCACAACAGTGGCAACAACAGCTACTGGAGGATCAACCTCGGCACGTTCGCCCGGGGCGACAAGATCTCCTACACGGTCAACGCCGACGTGAACGGGGGCGGCCAGAAGAGCGTCGGCCCGTTCGCGTTCACGGTCACCTCGTGGAGCACGGTGACGAACGTGACCGGGTTCGTGAACAACGGCACGTCGGTGGACGTCACGACCGGTGACAGCGCGGGGAGCTTCACGCCGAAGATCCGCTTCGCCCTCCCCGCGCTCGACCGGTTCCGCACGCAGATCGCCCCCAGCGGTTCAGGTCTCAACATCTCCGGCGTCTCCGGCTACACAGTGACGAACTCCGCGAGCACCTTGACGATCTCCACCAGCTCGCTCGTCCTGAAGATCCAGAAGTCGCCGTACCGGCTGTCGGTCTACAAGGGCGACGGCACGACCCTGATCACCCGCCAGTACGACCCCGCCACGTTCCGCAACATCGGCTGGGCCAGCGACGGGGCCACCACGATCACGAAGATCGAGGACCACTTCCTGTCGCCGCCCGGCGAGCGCTTCGAAGGCTTCGGCGAGCGCTACGACCGGCTCGACCAGCGCGGCACCGACGTGCACAACTACGTCTACAACCAGTACCGGGACCAGGGCGCCACCCGGCGCACGTACCTGAGCGTGCCGTTCTTCCTGAACTCGGCCGGGTACGGCGTGCACGTCACCGGCACCCGCTACGCGAGCTTCAACCTCGGCACGCACCTGAACGACCTGGCCGGCTTCACCGTGGACACCGGCGGCGGGCTGAACTCGACGCTCGACTACCACTTCTTCGCCGGCACCCCGGCCGAGATCGTGGACGACTACACGGCGGTCACCGGGCGGCCCCAGCTCCCGCCGAAGTGGGCGTTCGGGGTGTGGATGTCGGCCAACGAGTGGAACACCCAGGCCGAGGTGAACGCCGAGCTGGCGAACGTGGAGACGTACAAGATCCCGCACACCGCGATGGTGCTGGAGCAGTGGAGCGACGAGGCCACGTTCTACCTCTGGCACGGCGCCACGTACACGGCCAAGCCCGGCAGCGGCAAGCCGGCGTACGGGGACCTGACGTTCCCGGCCGGCAGCGCGTGGCAGGACCCGAAGGCCATGGTCGCCAATGCCCACAGCAAGGGGATCAGGATGATCCTCTGGCAGATCCCGGTGCTCAAGGAGAACTTCGACACCAACCCGCCGACCGCGCCGCAGCAGCACCTCAACGACAAGGCGTACGCGCAGGCGCAGGGATACGTCGCCAGGAACGCGACCAACGGCCCCTACCGCATCCCGACCGGCCAGTGGTTCGGCGACAGCATGATCCCCGACTTCACCAGCGCGGCCGCGACGAACTGGTGGATGAGCAAGCGCGACTACCTCATCGACGAGGTCGGCGTGGACGGCTTCAAGACCGACGGCAGCGAGGCCGTCTTCGGCAGGGGCGTGCAGTTCGCCGACGGCCGCAAGGGCGACGAGATGCACAACGCCTACCCCAACAGCTATACCGGCGCCTACAACACCTACGTCAAGGGCAAGAAGCCCGGCGGCACGATCTTCAGCCGGGCGGGCACGACCGGCGCCCAGACCACGTCGATCTTCTGGGCGGGTGACCAGAACTCCAGCTTCTCCGCCTTCCAGGAGGCGGTGCGGGCCCAGCTCAGCGCGGGGCAGTCGGGCGTGCCCTACACGGCGTGGGACCTGGCGGGCTTCACCGGCGACTTCCCCGGCGCCGAGCTCTACCTGCGCTCGACGGCGCAGGCCACGTTCTCGCCGATCATGCAGTACCACTCGGAGAAGGCCAACCCCGGCGTCTCCGAGGCCCGCACGCCGTGGAACGTACAGGCCCGCACCGGGAACACGAGCGTGGTGCCCACCTTCCGCAAGTTCGCCAACGTGCGAATGAACCTGATCCCGTACCTCTACACCGAGGCCAGGGCCGGCTCCACGACGGGCGTGCCGATGATGCGGGCCATGAGCTTCGCCTTCCCCGGCGACGCGGCGGCGGCGGGGCACGACCAGCAGTACCTGTTCGGGTCGCAGCTCCTCGTGGCGCCGATCACCACGCAGGGCGCCACCGCCAAGAACGTCTACCTGCCCGCGGGCGAGTGGTACGACCTGTGGAACGGGGGCCGCTTCACCGGGCCCGGCACCAAGACCTACAACGCCGCCCTCGACACCATCCCGGTCTACGCCAGGCCGGGGGCGATCGTGCCGCTCAACCTCAACGCCGACTACCAGCTCGGCGGCGAGATCGGCAACAGCGTGGACACGTACCCGAACCTGACCTTCCGCATCTATCCCTCGGGCTCGACGTCGTACGCCTACTTCGAGGACTCCGCGAACGCCACCCGCACGATCGCCTCGGCCGAGAACTGGGCCGCTCACACCGTGGCCGTCACCGTGCCCGCGCTCACCACGACCAGCACGCTGCAGGTCGCGAGCACGAAGCCGGCGTCGGTGACCGGCGCGACCGCCCGGGCGAGCCTCGCCGACCTCAAGGCCGCGTCTGAGGGCTGGTGGTGGGACCCGGTGCAGCAGCTCACCCACGTCAAGCTGGCGAGCGCCGCGGCCGGCCGCACCGTCACGCTCAACGGCGTGGACAAGGCGGCCTACGAGTCCGAGTTCGCCACCGGCACCGGCACCTCCACCAACACCGACCACGCCGGCTACACCGGCACCGGCTTCACCGATGGGTTCGCCACCTCCGGGGACGCGGTGACGTTCCACGTCAAGGCGGACGCGGCGGGCAGCCATCAGCTCAAGTTCCGCTACTCCACCACGGTGGCCGCCACCCGGACGGTCTACGTGGACGGCGTCGCCGCGGGCACGCTCTCGCTGCCCGCCCTCGCCAACTGGGACACCTGGGGCACGGCCGCGCTGACCACCACGCTCACCGCGGGCGCCCACACCGTCAAGATCGCGTACGACGCCTCGAACACCGGCGGCATCAACCTCGACAACCTGGTGGTGGCCCGGCCATGACAACACGTGCGATCGTCCTCCTGACCGCCCTGTTCCTGCCCCTGCTGGTCGCGCCGCCCGCCGTGGCAGCGGTCCAGCGGGTGCAGTTCACCAGCGGCTCCACCTACCTGATCGTCGAGTTCCTGGACGACGACCTGGTGCACTTCGAGCTGGCCGGCGGCACCTCCCCGGGCACCGGCTCGCCCCTCTTCACCACGCCGCAGGTGGCCAAGACCGACTACACCGGGCCTTCCAGCTTCAACCAGTCGGGCGACACCCTCACCACGGCGGCCATGAAGGTCGAGGTGACGGCCGGCACGCTGTGCGTGAAGGTGTCCGACCCGGCCCGGCTGCTGTACGAGGCGTGCCCGCGCAACCTGGCCCAGGCGTGGAAGGGCCTGTCGATCAGCAAGAGCTCGATCCAGCACGCGTACGGGCTGGGGGAGCAGTTCTTCACGGGCGGTAGCGCCGACGGCGACTGGGTGGGCCGCAGCCGAACCCCGGGCGGCCCGTACGGCAACGCCATGGTGTACGACGGCGACAACGGCCCGGTGGGCAACGCCCAGATCCCCGTCCTCTTCGCGGTCGGAGGCGCGAACCTCAACTACGGCCTGCTGCTCGACCAGGTCTACAAGCAGGAGTGGAACCTGACCGGCGACCCTTGGACGGTCGACACCTGGGGCGACCAGCTCAGGTGGTACACCATGACCGGGCCGGACCTGCCCGACCTGCGCAAGGACTACATGGAGCTGACGGGCCGGCCGCCGGTGCCGCCGAAGAAGGCGTTCGGCCTGTGGGTGTCGGAGTTCGGCTACGACAACTGGGCCGAGATCGACAACCGGCTCTCCGGGCTGCGCGCGGCGAAGTTCCCGGTGGACGGCTTCGTCCTCGACCTGCCGTGGTTCGGCGGGGTGACGGCCGGCTCCGACAACACCAGGATGGGCTCCCTCACCTGGGACACCGCCGCCTTCCCCAACCCGTCGGCCACCATCGCCGACCTCCAGGCGAACAAGGGCGTCGGCCTGATGACGATCGAGGAGTCCTACGTCGGCAGGAACCTGCCCGAGCACGCCGACCTGGCCTCCCGCGGGTATCTCGTCCGGGCGGGGTGCGCGGCCTGCGCGCCCGTGTACCTGACCACCAACGACTGGTGGGGCCGGGGCGGCATGATCGACTGGACCCAGGACGCCGCGGGCGACCACTGGCACGCCGTCAAGCGCCGGCCGCTGGTGGACGCCGGTGTGCAGGGCCACTGGCTCGACCTCGGCGAGCCGGAGATGTACGACGCCGGCGACTGGACCTCCGGCGTGCTGCCCGGCAAGCACGCCCACGCCGACTACCACAACGTCTACAACCTCAAGTGGGCCGAGAGCATCGCCCGCGGCTACGGCTCCGGCACCAAGCGCCCGTTCATGCTGGCCCGCTCCGGTGCGGCGGGCATGCAGCGGCACGGCGTGGCCATGTGGTCGGCCGACATCGGCTCCAAGCTGACCGCGCTCGCCCAGCAGCAGAACGCGCAGCTCCACATGTCGATGTCGGGCATCGACTACTACGGCTCCGACATCGGCGGCTTCCGCAGGGAGATGCTCGACTCCGACCTGAACGAGCTCTACACGCAGTGGTTCGCCAACGGCGCGTGGTTCGAGGTGCCGGTGCGCCCGCACACCGAGAACCTGTGCAACTGCGCGCAGACCTCACCCGACAAGATCGGGCATACCGCCAGCAACCTCGCCAACCTCCGGCAACGTTACGAGCTGGCGCCCTACTACTACTCGCTGGCCCACCGGGCCCACCGGTTCGGCGAGCCCGTCGTGCCGCCGCCGGCGTACTACTACCAGAACGACCCGAACCTGCGCGAGGCCGGCCACGAGAAGCTCATCGGCCGCGACCTGCTGGTCGGGGTGGTGGCGGGTGCGGGCGAGCGCGCGCGGGACGTCTACCTCCCCGCCGGCACCTGGTACGACTACGCCACGGGCGAGAAGCTGACCAGCACCGGCCAGTGGTTCACCGACCGGCCGCTGTGGGTGAACGGCGTCTTCCGGCTGCCGGCCTTCGCCCGGGCGGGCGCGATCCTGCCCAAGATGCACGTGGACGACAAGACCATGAACGTCGTGGGCATGCGAACCGACGCCACCACCAGGAACGAGCTGATCGCCCGCGTCCACCCCGACGCCGCGGCCACGAGCTTCACGCTCTACGAGGACGACGGGGCCTCGACGGGGTACCGGTCCGGCGCCGTCCGGACGACGCAGATCAGCCAGCAGCTCACCGGCAGCACGGCGACCGTCACGGTGGCCGCCTCCAGCGGCGCCTACACCGGCGCCCCGGGCAGCAGGCAGAACGTCGTCGAGCTAGTCACCGACACCCAGGCCTCGGCCGTCACGCTGAACGGCAGCCCGCTGACCCAGCACGCCACCAAGGCCGCCTTCGACGCGGCCGCGAGCGGCTGGTACAACGCGGGCGGCAACCTCGTCGTCGCCAAGTCTGCGGGCACGGCCGTCACGACGGCCAAGACGTTCGCGTTCACCCTCGGCCAGGCGCCGGTGTCGGCCACGTTCACCTGCCACAACGGCACCACCACGCCCGGCCAGTCGGTCTACGCGGTCGGCAGCGCGCCGCAGCTCGGAGCGTGGTCGGTGGCCGGCGCCGTCAAGCTGTCGCCGACTGCCTACCCGACCTGGACGGGCACGATCGGCAAGCTCCCGCCCAACACCACGATCGGGTGGAAGTGCGTCAAGCGACAGGAGGCGAACTTCCCCGACACCGCCGACCAGTGGCAGCCGGGCGGCAACACCGTGCTCACCACCCCGGCGAGCGGCAGCGCCGGCACCACGACCGGCACGTTCTGACGCCTAGCGACGGGCCGGGGCGGCGGTGGCGCCGTCCCGGCCCCGGCGCCGGCACCCGCCGGGAACCCCCTGGAAGCCGGATGACGTGCTCCCCGGGCTCACGGACGGTTCTGGTCCTGATCGGGCAGGGCCTGCGGGAGCTGGTGACGGGAGGTGATGGCGAGCTTGGTGAACACCTTGCCCAGGTGGTACTCGACGGTGCGCGGGCTGAGGAACAACTGGGCGGCGATCTCGGAGTTCGACAGGCCCGCCCGGGCCAGGCGGGCGATCTGGCCCTCCTGAGCGGTGAGCCGGTCCGGTGAGTCGGCGGTGCGCTTGCGGACGGTCTCGCCGGTGGCCAGGAGCTCGCGACCGGCGCGCTCGGCGAAGGCCTTGGCGCCGAACCGCTGCAGCATCTCATGGGCGATGCGCAAGTGCTCGCGCGCGTCGACGCGCCGGTTCTCGCGGCGCAGCCACTCGCCGTACACCAGGTGGGTCCGCGCGAGGTCAACGGTGCTCCGGCTGCGCTGGAGGTGCTCGATGGCCTCGCGGTACAGCGGCTCGGCGGCCTGGCCGCCGGACAGCAGCGCCCTCGAGCGGGCCAACAGGCCGAGGGCCCAGTTCGTGCCGCTGGCGGTGGCTCGTTCCTCGATCTGCCGCAGGGCGGTCGCGGCCGATTCCGGGGCGTCGGAGCGGGCGGCCGCCTCGACGAGCTCGACGAGGGAGAAACCGTAGACCCCCAGATCCTCGTGCTCGCACGCCCCTTCCGCACTGGCCAGGGCGGCCTCGTACTGACCGAAACTGTTGTACAGCACCGCGTTCATGTAGTGCCGCCCGCCGATCGACCGCCCCTCACCCCAGGTGCTCGACGCCCACTCGGCACGGGCGTCGAGCACCGTCGGCGCCTGGGCATCCTCGCCACGCATGATGAGGAGCAGCATCGAGGCGTAACCGAGGTACGCGTTGCCGGTCACCTTCAAGATCGCGGTGGACTCCTCGACCAGCGTCGCGGCCGCGTCGAACTCCCCGGCGTGCACGTGCACGGCCGCGCGGTAGGTGAGGGACAGGGGGAGGAAGTTGAGCGCGCCGGTCTCGCGAGCCGTCCGAACCGCGTGTGTGGTCAGTTCGTGCCACATCTCGTCGTCCCACATGTCACCGGCGACCAGCCAGGTCAGCCAGAGCCAGCGCATGACGTCGTCCCCGTTGCGTCCGGCCTCCTTCCGGAACGCCCGCAGCGCGCGCTTCAACAGCGGCGCGCCTTCGACGTAGCCCTCGGCGAAGCGTGTCGCCAGGCCATCGAGAAGTGCGTCGGCCGGCCGTGGTGGTCGCGGTCCCGGCGGTGCGGCGCGGGCGGCCTCGGCCACCTTCCGAAGTGCACCGTGTTCGCCCAGCCGGCCGGCGAAGACCGCTGATCCGATGGCTTCGAGGTACGCCTCGCGCGCCTGTCCGCCGTCCACTCGCTCCAGCCGGTCGGCCGCGTCGAGCAGCAACGGCACCGCCTCGCCGCCGCGCCTGCGCGCGAAGACGATCTGGGCGCGGAGGCGGGCCAGCCGCCCGTGCTGGAGCTCGTCCAGCGGGCACAGCTCCGCGGCGCCGAGGAGGCCGAGCGCCGCGTCCGGGGCCCCGGCCTCGAAGGTGGCCTGCGCCGCGGCCACCGCCCTCGCGCCGCGCCTGGCCGGATCGGGCGTCAGCTCGGTCGCCCGCTTCAGGAACGCGGCCGCCGCCGCGACACCGCCGCGCGCCTGGGCCCGGTCGGCCGAGCGCTCCAGCTCACCGGCCACGGCCTCGTCGGGTTCGACCGCCGCGTGAGCGCGATGCCAGGCCCGGCGATCCGGATCGGACTCGGGATCGGTCGCCTCGGCCAGCGCACGATGCACGTCCTGACGTTCTCCGAGATCCGCCGCCCGGTAAGCCGCCGAGCGCACCAGCGGATGACGAAACCGCGCCAGCGTGCCGAACTCGATCAGCCCCGCCGCCTCGGCCGCCGCCGCGGCGCCCGCCCCGATGCCGAGCCGCTCGGCCACCCGCCGCAGCAGCAGGACGTCCCCCACCGGCTCGGCGGCCGCCACCAGCAGCAGCCGTTGCGCCGCACCCGGGAGCGCCCCGATACGCCGCACGAAACTCTGCTCGATCTGACTCGCCAGCGGCCGCGCGTCCGGCCATCCGAACCCACCGGCCAGCTCGGCCACCGTCAAGCCGCGCGGCAACTCCAGCAGAGCCAGCGGGTTGCCGCGCGTCTCGGCGACGATCCGGTCCCTGACCCGCACGTCCAGCCGCCCGGGGACCACCGCGTCCAGCAGCGCCCGCGCGTCGTCGTCGCGCAGCCCGTGGATCACCAGCTCCCGCAGCCCCCGAAACCGGTCATCGCCCGGACCGGGCGTCGGCACCCGCACCGCGAACACCAACGCCACCCGCTCGGCAAGCAGCCGGCGCGCGACGAAGGCCAGCGTCTGCGCGGAGACCTGATCGAGCCACTGCGCGTCGTCCACCACGCAGACGAGCGGCTGCTCCTCCGCCGCCTCGGCCAGCAGGCTGAGCACCGCCAGCCCGACCAGGAAACGGTCCGGCACGCTGCCCGCGCTGAGGCCGAACGCGACGGCCAGGGCATCACGCTGCGGGCCGGGGAGGCGGTCGATCTGCCCCATCAGCGGGAGGCACAGCTGGTGCAGCCCCGCGAACGCCAGCTCCATCTCCGACTCGACGCCGGCGGCCCGCAGGGTCTGGCACTCCGTCGCGTTCGCCACCAGGTAGTCCACCAGCGCGGACTTGCCGACCCCCGCCTCGCCGCGCAGCACCATGACCTGGCTCTCACCCGCCCTGGCGCCCGCGAGCAACTGGTCGAGCGCCTCGCACTCGTCATGCCTGCCACGCAGCTCGTGTCGAGGAGCGCTGCTCGACATTCACCACCACCGCGCAGGTCAAGTGGGCCAGACCCGGTCATTTTGGGCTGTCGCAATTATGCATCAAGTGGATGCGGTGCGGACGATCCGGTTGGGGGACACGAGTTTCAGCGCGCCGGCCGGTATCCCTGGGGGTGCCCCAGTGCCCACTAGGGATCGGACCAGGGTCACCCCGAGGCGAGCGCGGCATCTGCCCGGCCACAGTACGTGGTGTCGGCGGTGGGCGTCCGACGGCAGGCCGAGGGAGGGGTGAACCCAGGTGCGGCTGTATGGCCGGAAGTTCGAGTGCGAGACGCTGGATCAGCTCGTGGCCACGGTGCAGGCCGGGCGCAGCTCAAGTGCGGTCCTGGTATTGCGGGGCGAGGCCGGCATCGGGAAGACGGCGCTGCTGGAGTACACGCGGGGCAGCGCGGCCGGCTGCCGGGTCGCCCTGGCGGCGGGCGTGGAGTCGGAGATGGAGCTGGCCTTCAGCGGGTTGCACCAGCTCTGTGCCCCGTTCCTCGACCGACTCCATCGCCTGCCGAAGCCGCGGCGCGACGCGCTGGAGACGGCGTTCGGGCTGAGCGCGGGCACGCCGCCGGACCGTTTCCTGGTCGGGCTGGCGGTGCTCAGCCTGCTCGCCGACGTGGCCGAGAAGGAGCCGCTGGTCTGCCTGATCGATGACGCCCAGCGGCTGGATCCGGTCTCGGCGCAGGCCCTGGCGTTCGTCGCGCGTCGCCTGCTCGCCGAGCGGATCGGGCTGGTGATCGCGGTGCGCGAGCCCGGCCTGCGGCAGGTGCTGGCGGGGCTGCCGCAGCTTGAGGTGGGGCGGCTGAGCGACGGCGACGCCCGCGCCCTGCTCGACTCCGTGACTCCCGGGCGGCTGGACGGGCGGGTCAGGGACCGGATCGTCGCCGAGTCGCAGGGCAACCCGCTGGCTCTGCTGGAGTTGCCCCGTGGCTTGGCTCCGGCGGAGCTGGCCGCCGGGTACGGCCGGCCCGACGCACCATCGGCCGGCCGGACCGAGCTGAGCTTCCTGCGCCGCGTCGAGTCGTTGCCGGCCCAGACACGGCAGTTGCTGCTGGTCGCGGCGGCCGAGCCCGTGGGTGACGTGACCCTGCTGGCCAGGGCCGTCGAGACACTGGGCATCGAGGAGAGCGCCGCCGCGCCGGCAGAGTCGGCGGGGCTGATCACGATCGGGACCCGGGTGCGCTTCCTCCATCCGCTGGTGCGTTCGGCCGCCTACCGGGCGGCGACCCCGGAAGACCGTCAGCGCGTGCACCAGGCGCTGGCGGACGCGACCGATCAGCGAACCGACCCCGAACGCCGGGCGTGGCACCTGGCCAACGCCACAGCCGGTCCCGACGAGACGGTGGCCGCCGAGCTGGCCCGCTCGGCCGAGCGCGCGCAGGCCCGCAGCGGGGTCGCGGCGGCGGCGACGTTCCTGGAACGGGCGGCCCAGCTCACCCCCGATCCCGCCCGCCGCGGTGGCAGGACGCTGGCGGCGGCCCGGGCCAAATTCCGGGCCGGCGGGTACGACGCCGCGCTCGGACTGCTCGACGCGGCGACGCTCAGCCCCCTGGACGAACGCGAACGTGCCAGCGCCCACCTCCTGCGCGGTCAGATCATGTTCGCCGCCACCAGCGCCGGTACCGCCCTGCCGCTGCTGCTCGAAGCGGCCGGGCGGCTCGAGCCGCTGGACCCGGGACTGGCCCGCGAGTCCTACCGCGACGCGCTGCTCGCGGTCATCACGGCCGGCCGCCTGCCGGACGGCCCGCGCCTGGCGGACGTCGCCAGGGCGACCCTGGCCGCGCCTCCCGGACCCGCGCCGGAGCGTGCCGACCTGCTCCTGAACGGTCTGGCCCTGGTCGCCACGGACGGCTACGCGGCGGGCGTGCCGGTGGCGCTGCGGGCCCTGGAGGCCTTCCGTACCGACGAGGTCTCCCGGGAAGAGGGGCTGGGCTGGCTCCCGTTCGCCTGCCGCCTGGCCCACAACGTCTGGGACTTCGACAGCTGGTCGGTGCTCTCGGCCCGGCTGGTCGACCTGGCGCGTGAGACGGGAACGCTGTCGGTGCTGCCGTCGGCTCTCCTGCTGCGCGTGTCGAACCGGGCCCTCGCCGGCGAGTTCGCCGACGCCGATGCGCTGGTCGCCGAGGCACAGGCGATCGGTGAGGTGACGGGCAGCCGCTTCCTGGCCCAGTACGCGGCCCTGGTGTTCGAGCCGTGGCGGGGCCGGGAGACCGCGACGCGTCAGGCGATCGAGGCGGTCACGCGAGAGACCGCCCTGCGAGGGGAGGGCAAGGTGGCGACCGCCACCCAGTGGGCGACCGCGGTGCTCAGCAACGGCCTGGGCCGCTACGAGGAGGCGTACGCCGCGGCCGAGCGAGGCTGCGAGCACCCGCAGGAGCTCGGAGGAGCGTTCATCAGGTCCTTGGTCGAGCTCGTCGAGGCCGCGACCCGGAGCGGAAGACCGGCCCGCGCGGCCCAGGCCGCCGCGCGGCTCGACGAGCTGGCCCGATCCAGCGGCACCGACTGGGCCCTGGGCACGTCCGCGAGCGTGCGTGCCCAGGTGAGCGAGGGATCGGCCGCCGAGGCGCTGTACCAGGAGGCGATCGAGCGGCTCGGCCGCACCGAGGTCCGGATCGCCTACGCCCGCGCCCGGCTGCTCTACGGCGAGTGGCTGCGCCGGGAGAACCGCCGGGCCGACGCGCGCGAGCAGCTGGGCATCGCTCATGAGATGTTCTGCCAGATGGGCGCCGAGGGGTTCACGAAACGTGCCTGCCGTGAGCTGCAGGGGACCGGCGAGAAGGCAGGCAGGCGCTCCGCCAGGATAGGCACCACGTTGACCGCTCAGGAGGCGCAGATAGCGCGCCTGGCCGGTGACGGACTGACGAACCTCGAGATCGGCTCCCAGCTGTTCATCAGCCCGCACACCGTCGAATGGCACCTGCGCAAGGTGTTCGTGAAGCTCGGCATCGTGTCCCGCAAGCAGATCCGCCCGTCGTTGCTGGAGGACGCCGTGGCCACGTCCTGAGTCCGGGATCCCCGGGGGCAAACGGTACTGGACTGTGTCGCTTGAGGTCGCGCAGACTATGCAGACCGCACAGACCGGTCAGGCTGCCGTGTTCCGGGGGAGCGCGTCGACACCACGGACGTGCTCGCACCTGCCGCGCCCGGTGTTCCCCCCTGCCCTCCTCAGAAGGATCCTTTCCATGCCCGACGGCACGCTCGCTTCGCGTCAAAGCCGACGCGCCACGATCGCCTCGTTCATCGGCACGGCGGTCGAGTGGTACGACTTCTTCATCTACGGCACCGCTTCGGCCCTGGTTTTCGGCACCCTGTTCTTCCCCGAGGCCGACAGCGGAACCGGGACGCTGGCGGCATTCGCCACGTTCTGGGTCGGCTTCCTGACCCGTCCGCTCGGCGGCATCGTGTTCGGGCACCTCGGTGATCGCATAGGGCGCAAGAACGTCCTGGTCGTCACGCTGATCCTGATGGGATCGGCCACCACGCTGATCGGCGTCCTGCCCACGTACGCGTCCATCGGGTACGCGGCGCCGCTGCTGCTCGTTCTGCTTCGCGCGCTGCAGGGCATCGCGGTGGGCGGCGAATGGGGCGGGGCCGTCCTGATGGCCACCGAGAACGCCGCCCAGGGACGCCGCGGCATGGCCGGCGCGTGGGTGCAGCAGGGCTCGCCCGCCGGCGCCATCCTGGCCACCCTGGCCTTCCTCGTGGTGGGACGGATGCCCGACGACGCCTTCCTGCAGTGGGGCTGGCGCGTGCCGTTCCTGCTGTCAGCGCTCCTCGTGGTGATCGGGCTGGTGATCCGGATCGCGGTGCACGAGTCCGCCGAGTTCCGCGCGGCGCGCGAGACCGAGCCGGCCGTCAGGCTGCCTCTCGTGACGTTGTTCCGCACGGCATGGCCGCTGGTCGCCCTCGGCATCGGGGCGAGCGCGCTGGGGATCTCCGCGGCCTACTTCACGAACACGTTCCTCGTGTCATGGGCCACCACCGACCTCGGCATTCCCCGCCAGATGATGCTGGACATCCTGCTGGTCACCTTCGTCCTGCAGTTCCTCTGGCAGCCTGTCGCCGCCCTCATCGCCCGCAGGATCGGCGCCGTACGCGTCATGGCGGGCGCCCTGACCGCGAACATCCTGGTCGCCGTCCCGATGTTCCTGCTCATCACGACCCGGGACGGGTTCCTGATCGGGGTCGCCCTCGCGCTCAGCGTGGTCACCGGGGCCTCGTACTACGCGTTGCTCGCCGGCTTCCTGGCCCAGGCGTTCCCCGTACGCGTGCGCTACACCGGCATCTCCGTCGCCTACCAGCTCTGCAGCACGATCATCGGGGGTTCCACCCCGCTGGTCGCCCAGTGGCTGCTGATCAGCGGGGGCGGCAGCCACTGGCCGGTCGTGGGGTACTACATCGCCCTGCTCGTCCTCACGCTCGGCTGCGTGCTCGCGCTCGCCCGCCGCGCCGGGCACGATCGGCCCCCCGCCGCCGCGCGAACCGCTCTGACCAGCCCTTGACCGGGCCACGTTCCGGGCTCCGCAGTGGGCCCGGATGAGGGCGATCACGGTGTCGGTGGTGCGGTCCAGGTGGCTGCGGCCGTCGGGCAGCCGCGCCTCCGGGCTGATGTAGCTGTGCCGGCCGACGTGGGTGGCCGGGTCGAGCGACCGTGTGGTGATCCTTCCGTCGCGGCGGGCCCTGTTCCACGCGCTGCGGCGGAACAGCTGCCAGCGCTGAGGGAAAAGCCAGGTGCAGACCCGCTCGATCCAGTCGTGGTCACTGGTGAGCTGGTACAGGTGGTCGGCATGGGTGAGATCGTTGGCGCCGTTGTGGAACCCACCGAGAGTGATCAGCAGCAGCGGGGCACGTAACCGGGCGTGCAGCTCGGCGACCGCGCCGATGGCGACCTGGGCGCCGCCGCTGTAGCTGAGCAGCACCACGGGTATGCCGCTGCCGGGCCGGTAGCCGGCCCGGCGCAGCTGGTCGGCGATCTGGACGCCCACGGCGCGGTTGTACAGCGGACGGTACCGGTGGTCGGCGGCGACGAAGATCTGCACGACGTTGTGCAGGAACAGCAGCAGCTCGATGTGGTGGCGGAGCCACTCCCACACGGGCCGGTTGACCAGCGGGGCGGCCAGCGGGGAGTAGGGCTGCACCTGCCCCAGCACCCGCAGCTCCGGCGCCCCGGCGATCAGGGCCTCGACCAGCTTGCCCCCGTCGCGGGTGTCGCGGAAGCGTCGTTTGCCGATGCCGTCCAGATAGACCAGGTACGCCGCCGGCGGGCGGTCCGGGTCCGCACCCCGGGCGTAGGGCATGCCCTGCGGGAGCTCGGTCGTGGGAGCCCGCCAGCCGGCGGCGTACGCCAGCACCTCGTACCGGGCGAGCAGTGCCTCGGCGAGCAGGACCGGACCGAGCACCAGCACCAGGAGCGGGAACTCCATCATGTGACCGGCTCCCGCACCCCGGTGACGGCGCTGATCCTCACCACCAGGCGACGGACCACCTCGACGGCGATGCCGAGCCCGAGCCCGGCGACGGCCACGCAGCCCGCGGCGGCCCACCACCCCAGCCCCGTCGCCGCGGCCAGCGGAACCACCAGGCCGGCACCGACCGCCACGAGCAGCAGCAGGTGCAGCAGCGGTCCGAGCAGCGGGAACGCGAGGACGGCGGCGAGCAGCAGCGGAACGACCAGGTCGGGTGTCCAGGTGAACGCGGCGCCGCCGGACAGGGGCGCGGACAGCGTGAGCTCGGCGAGCGTCCACGCGGTCAGCGGCCACAGCGCGAACACCGCGCCCTCGACGACGGCGCCGATCAGCAGGAGCGGGATCAGCTGGGGCCGCGACGTGCGGGGCCGGCGGGCGATCAGGGGCAGGAGCCGTCCGATGGCCTCGGACAGCCCGGCCAGCAGCAGCAGGATGATCACGAGGGGTGACATCGCTCACCGCTCCTGCGGCGAATCCGCCGGGGCCGGCCGGTCGGCCCGGCCGCTGCGGTGCAGGTAGCGCTCGAGCTCGTCGGCGGCGCGCGGGTAGCCGCCGGCGTCGCGCTGGGCGACCTGCAGGCGGTCCGCCGCGGCCATGAAGCGCGGCTCGTCGAGCAGGCGCCGGGCCAGGGCTCGCACGAGCCCCGGGCCGGCGTCCCGGGCGCTGATCGACAGGCCCGCGCCGAGCTGGACGATCCGGCGGGCCACGAGCGGCTGATCCGCGCCCTGGGGGATCACCAGCATCGGGACCCCGGCGTACATGGCCTCGTTGACGCTGTTCATGCCGCCGTGCGTGACGAACAGCGCGGCCCGGGCCAGCACCTCGTTCTGCGGGACGAAGCGGCGCGCGATCACGTTGTCCGGCAGCGGATCCAGCGCGGCCGGATCGGTCTCCCCGGTGGAGACGATCACGGTGCCGCCCAGCGGGGCGAGACCGGTGACGAAGTTGCGCAGCAGCTGCGGGCCCGCGTTGAACACCGTGCCCAGCGAGGCATACAGCACGGGGGTTCGCAGGCGGTCGAGCGGGAACGACGGGTCGGGCGGGCGGGAGCCCAGGCTGGGGCCGACGAACCGGAACGACTCGTCGAGGGTGCCGGCGCCGGGCTGGAAGTCACGTGAGGTGAAGACCAGGTTGAGCGGCTGGCGTACGTTCGGGAAATCGAACCGCGGCAATCCGCGGGTGTTGTAGCGGCGCCGCAGGCTGCGCCGCGACCGTAGGTAGTCGCGGGTGTTACGGGGATGGGCCGCCGCCTGGGCCAGCAGCTTCCACGAGACGCGGGTGGGGCTGGGCGCATGCCGGTTGTACGCGAACGTGGTGAACAGCGATACCGCGGGCACGCCGAGCTCGCGTGCGGCGACCGCGGCCCAGAGGCAGGCCGAGTCGTGCACGATCAGGTCGGGCCGGATGTCGCGCAGCTCGGCGAGCACCTGAGGCAGCAGGCCGACGGTGGTGCGCGCGATCCCCTCCAGCATCGTGACCGGCATCGGCGGATCGGCGAGCGGCCGGTCGGCCTCGGGGTAGAGGCACACGGTCGCGCCGGTGGCCGCGATCTCCGCCGAGAACTCGGAGGAGATGTGGTAGGTGACGGAGTGACCGCGCCGGACGAGCTCGGCCACGACCGGCAGCGTCGGGTTGATGTGCCCGTGCATCGGGATGTTGAGGAACGCGATGGTGCTCATCGGCCGGCCCCCGCTGCCGGGGCGGGCAGGCCGGCCGAAGCACCGTTCACCCCGTAGAGACCGGGCCCGCTGACGCGCAGCCCGTCGAGAAAGCGGCCCGCCGCGTGGGCGGCGGTGATGATCAGCCGCTGGGACTGCCGGAAGTCCCACGGGGCGGGCCAGGTCTTGATGCCGGTCGGCAGCACGACGGTCGGGATCCGGGTGGACACCTCGCGCAGATCGCGCTCGATCTGACGGTGCCCCAGCAGCAGCGCCGCCCTGGCGGCGACCGCGTCGGCCCGCCGGGGCGGCAGGGCCGGGCTCAGCGGCCATTCGGGCCCCGCCGACAACACCACCACGCTGGCCGCCCCCGCCTCCTGCGCCGCCCGTACGGGGACATAGGCGATCACCCCGCCGTCGATCAGCGTCCGGCCGTCCCGATCCACGGGGGGCAGGACCCCCGGAATGGCCGCGCTGGCCAGCAGCGCGGACTCGAGGTCTCCCTCGCTGAGCAACGCCTCGGTGCCGGTGGCCAGATCCGTCGCCACCGCGGTGAAGGGAATCTCCAGCTGCTCGATGCGCCGCGGCAGCTCGGCCCGGGCGATCAGCCTGCGCAGGCCGCGATCGGCGACGATGCTGACCCGCGACGACAGGAAACCGAGCGGATACACCTCGCGGCGGCGGACCCGGGTCCACACGTGGTCCAGCCGCGACGCGGCCGTGCCGGGGTGGGCGGCTACGATCGCGCCATTGAGGGCGCCGACCGAGGTCCCGATGATCATGTCCGGGACGAACCCGCGCTGCTCCAACGCGTACCCGATGCCGACCTGAGCGGCCCCGAGCACACCCCCGCCGCCGATCACCGCCGCCACGGGGCGGGGCAGGGCGCCCAGGCCCGCCGGTTCCGGTCGGTCCGACGAGGGCGCGTGCATCCCCTCATCGCGTGTCATGGCCTGAGCCTCCCGTAACCGCGGCCACCCGGCCAAGAACCGTGGAAAGCCGAGGAGGCCGATCTCCGGCGATGTACCACCCACATGACCCGCCCTTCTCACCAGCGCGCTGAATCGGATAGGTGCCTCACCTAAGACAGGGCAGCCACCGGGCATGTGACACCCCGCGCGGCTTCCTGGGCGGTCAGGGTCCGGGCGTCACACGGCGGACCGGTGTCCGGTCTTAGCACACGGGTCGAGCATCACGCGCTCGGCTGCGGCTCCGGCGCGCACCGTCTCCGCTCTCCCGTACGCCGGGGCCGCCCATCCCGCGTAGAACAGGACAGAACCATGACCCTTGCTCAGGCGGCCCGCCACACCATGAGATGGCCCCTCACCGCGGTGCCCCTCCTCACCGCGGTCGCCCTCATCCTGGCGAGCCTCAACCCGGCGCAGAGCGCCGCCGCCCAGGACAGCCGGTCGCGGACGGCGAAGCCCACCATCGTGCTCGTGCACGGTGCCTGGGCGGACGCCTCGAGCTGGAGCCGAGTCGTCGCCAGGCTCCAGGACGACGGATACATGGTCCGGGCGCTCGCCAATCCGCTGCGATCGTTGTCGGGTGACGCCGCGTCCGTGAAGGCCTTCCTGGAAACGCTGACGGGACCGATCGTCCTCGTCGGCCACTCCTACGGCGGGGCCGTGATCACCAACGCGGCCACCGGGAACCCCGACATCAAGGCACTCGTCTACGTCAACGCCTTCGCGCCCGACGCCGGCGAGTCCGCGACAGCACTCGCGGGGCCGGACTCCGCCCTGTCGGTCCCGGACCCGACGACCGTGTTCGACCTCGTTCCCCCCGCCCTTCCGCCCACCGCGGACACCGACCTGTACCTCAAGAAGTCGACCGTCCTGACGTCGTTCGCGAGCGGGCTGAGCCCCGATGACAAGGCACTCGTGGCGGCCACCCAGCGGCCGGCCACGGTCGGGGCACTCAACGAGCCGTCCGGCACCCCCGCCTGGCGGACGATCCCGTCCTGGAGCGTCATCGGCACCAAGGACCTGATCATCCCGCGCAGCGCCCAGCGGGCCATGGCCAAGCGGGCCGGCTCCACCATCACCGAGTACGACGCCGGGCATGTCGGCCTGATGACGGATCCCAGGACCGTCACAAACGTGATCGAGCAGGCCGCGAGGGCGACCGCTCAGTAGCAGGATCCGGCCAGGGCAGCACAGATCGAGGCGCGGCAGATGCCGCGCCTCGATTTCGTGCTGCCGGTCGAGTTCGTGTCAGCGGCCGTGTCAGCACGGCGACGGCCCGGTATCAGGGTGGTCGGCGATGGTGGATGCCATGGGTGGTCAGCATGTGCGGTCCCGGGTCGTACCTCAGCTATTCAATGTTGCTATGTACCGGTAGTCGGTGTTACTTTGTACCAGTAGTCAGCAGCATTAAGTAGCTGAGGAGGTGTTCCGTGGGCAAGCAGCTGACCGAGATGCTCAAAGGGACGCTGGAGGGCATCGTCCTGGCGTTCCTGTCCGGCCGGCCCGCGTACGGCTACGAGATCACGGCGTGGCTGCGGGATCAGGGCTTCGCCGACATCGCCGAGGGCACCATCTACGCGCTGCTGGTCAGGATCGAGCGGCGCGGCCTGGTCGACGTGGAGAAGGTCCCGTCGGAGAAGGGGCCGCCGCGCAAGGTGTACTCCCTGAACGCACGCGGACGGGCGGATCTCGACGAGTTCTGGAGGACCTGGAGCTTCCTCACCGAACGGCTCCAGCAGCTCCGCGAAGGAGGCAACTAGACATGGCCACAGAGCCGAACGAGCCCAAGAGCCGCTACCGGCAGTACCTGGAGGTGGTCACCGGGCCGCTGGAGGACAAGAAGCGCTGGCGGCGGTACAAGGCGCGCATCAGAGCGCTTCCCGAGAACTATCGAACGGCGGTCGAAGCGCTGGAGCGTTACCTGATGCACTTCGGGCCGGGGGACGGCGCCGACGCGGCGTCGATGTTCGAGGACCTCGCCGACCTGTTCGAGCAGAGCGCGGCGGACGGAACCCCGATCCGCGAGATCTTCGGCGAGGACCCCGTGGAGTTCGTCGAGGCGTTCGTGCAGAACTACTCCGTAGGGCGCTACATCAGCCGGGAGCGCGAGCGGTTCACCAGCGCCATCGAGCGCGCCGCGGGCGAAGAAGACAGGAGAGTCTGAGATGACGACACAGCAGACCCCGGCGATCCAGGTGCACGGCCTGG
>NZ_JBFANM010000068.1:0-67065 GCF_040674815.1 Nonomuraea sp. NPDC049709 | reverse complement strand
GGACGGCGGGCTCGGCCGCGACCTCGGTCAACTTCTACGCCGGCACCACCAAGGTCGGCACCGCCGCCGTGGGCGCCCTGGCCGCCGGCGCCTCCGCCACCGTCTCGGCGAACATCGGGACCAGGAGCGCGGGGACGTACCAGCTCTCGGCCAAGGCCGACGAGGACGGCAAGGTCGTCGAGCAGAACGAGAGCAACAACTCCTTCACCGCGCCGACGTCCCTGGTCGTCGCCGAGGCGCCCGGACCCGACCTGCAGGTCCTCAGCATCACGGCCAACCCGCCGAACCCCGCCGCCGGAGCGCGGGTCACCTTCACCGTGGCCGTGAAGAACCGCGGCACCAGCACCACCGGCGCCACCACGGTCACCCGGGTCGCGGTGGGCGGCACCACGCTCGACACCCAGACGCCGCCGATCGCCGCCGGTGCGACCGCCGACGTGGCCGTCAGCGGGAGCTGGACCGCCACCAGCGGCGGCGCCACCGTCACCGCAACCGCCGACGCGACCGGCGTCGTGGAGGAGACCGACGAAGGCAACAACTCGCTCGCGCAGGCGATCACGGTCGGGCGCGGCGCCTCGGTGCCGTACGTCGAGTACGAGGCCGAGGCCGCCGGCTACCAGGGAACCCTGCTGCAGGCGGACCCGCTGCGCACCTTCGGCCACACCAACTTCGCGACCGAGTCGTCGGGCCGGAAGTCGGTCCGGCTCAACAGCACCGGCCAGTACGTCGAGTTCACCTCCACCAACCCCGCCAACTCGATCGTGGTGCGCAACTCGATCCCGGACGCGGCGGGCGGCGGCGGCATCGAGGCCACGCTCAGCCTGTACGTCGACGGCGTCTTCGCGCAGAAGCTCACCCTGTCGTCCCGGCACAGCTGGCTGTACGGCACCAGCGACGACCCGGAGGCGCTGACCAACACCCCGCAGGCCGACGCGCGGCGGCTGTTCGACGAGGCGCACGCGCTCCTGTCACGCTCGTACCCGGCCGGCACCAAGTTCCGGCTGCAGCGGGACGCCGGCGACAACGCCGCCTTCTACATCATCGACCTGATCGACCTGGAGCAGGTGGCGCCCCCGGCCGACAAGCCGGCCGAATGCACCTCCATCACCGAGTACGGCGCGGTCCCCAACGACGGCAACGACGACACCGCCGCCATCCAGCGGGCGGTCACCGACGACCAGAACGGCGTCATCACCTGCGTGTGGATCCCGCCGGGCCAGTGGCGGCAGGAGAAGAAGATCCTCACCGACGATCCGCTTAACCGCGGGCAGTACAACCAGGTCGGCATCAGCAACGTCACGATCCGCGGCGCGGGCATGTGGCACTCCCAGCTCTACACCCTGACCGAGCCGCACCTGGCGACGGGCGGCATCAACCACCCGCACGAGGGCAACTTCGGTTTCGACATCGACAACAACGTCCAGCTCTCCGACCTGGCCATCTTCGGCTCCGGCCGCATCCGCGGCGGTCCCGGCGGCGCCGAGGGCGGGGTCGGGCTGAACGGTCGGTTCGGCAGGAACACGAAGATCGCGAACGTGTGGATCGAGCACGCCAACGTGGGCGTCTGGGTCGGCCGCGACTACGACAACATCCCCGAGCTGTGGGGGCCTGCCGACGGGCTGCAGTTCAGCGGCATGCGCATCCGCAACACGTACGCCGACGGCATCAACTTCAGCAACGGGACGCGGAACTCGCGGGTGTTCAACTCCACCTTCCGCACCACCGGCGACGACTCCCTGGCCGTCTGGGCCAACCGGTTCGTGAAGGACCCGTCGGTGGACATCGCGCATGACAACACGTTCGTCAACAACACCATCCAGCTCCCGTGGCGGGCGAACGGCATCGCGATCTACGGCGGCTACGACAACAAGATCGAGAACAACCTCGTCTACGACACGATGAACTACCCGGGCATCATGCTCGCCACCGACCACGACCCGCTGCCCTTCTCCGGACAGACGCTGATCGCCAACAACGCGCTGCACCGCTGCGGCGGCGTCTTCTGGGGTGAGGCCCAGAAGTTCGGCGCCATCACGCTCTTCGCCCAGAACAGGGACATCACCGGCGTGACCATCCGCGACACCGACATCTCCGACTCGACCTACGACGGCATCCAGTTCAAGGGGGGCGGCGGCAACATGCCGAACGTCGCCATCACCGGCGTCCGCATCGACAGGTCCAACAACGGCGCCGGCATCCTGGCCCAGGGGAGCGCCCGCGGCAGCGCGACGCTGACCGGCGTCACCATCACGAACTCGGCGACCGGCGACATCGTCAGGGAACCGGGAACGACCTTCCAGATCACCGGCGGGTGACACCGCACGGGACCTGAACGCCACCCGGTCGATCAGGCCCAAGAACACCGCGACTCCGGGAGCGACACGCCCCGGAGTCGCGGCCGTCCGGGTGTGGCGTCCCTCGGAGGCGAGGGGCCCCGCGGCGGGAGGAGGTGGCCGCGATGAGCAGGTCCATCGCGCCCGAGGAGGTCGCCGCCGCCGTCCAGGTGGGTGAAGACGAGGCGGTCGTCGGTGAGGGCGAGCAGCCAGGCGGGGTACGCGCGGTCGCTCGCGTCGAAGATGGCCTGCGCGTCCATGCCTGGCCAGGGTCAGTAGAGCCAGCGGTAGGAGCGCACCACGGCTCCGGCGTCGAGGTCGGCCGCCCGGCGGGCGTCGGAGGTGCGCACCGCGCGGAAGGCGCCGGTGAGCTCCTCGCCCAGCGCCGCGCGGATCCGCTGGTTGCCCAGCAGCGCGTCGAGCTGCTCCGTCACGGTGGTGGGCAGCCGGTGGACGCCGCGCTCGGCGCGCCGAGCCTCGCTCCAGGTCCCCGGGTCCTCCTGCACCGGGTCGGGCGGCGTGAGCCCGTCCTCGATGCCGGCCAGCCCGGCGGCGATGACGGCGGTGAGCGCGAGGTAGGGGTTGGCGGCGGCGTCGGACGGCTTGAGCTCGATGTTGGCGTGCGCCGGGCCCAGCAGCGGGGTGGCCGGTACGAGCCGCAGCGCCGCCTCCCGGTTCTCCACGCCCCAGCAGGTGAACGCGCCCGTCCAGAACCCCGGCCGCAGCCGTTGCAGCGACGACAGGCTCGGCGCGGTGACGGCCACGACCGCGGGCAGGTCGCGCAGCAGCCCGGCGAGGTAGGCCCCGCCCTCGGCCGTCATGCCCGCCGGGCCGTCGCCGCCGGACAGCAGGTTCGTGCCGGCCCGGGACAGCGAGGTGTGCAGATGCCAGCCGTTGCCCACCTGGCCCATCGTGACCAGCGGCGCGAAGCTCGCCCGCAGCCCGTGCGCCCGGGCGGCCGCGTGCACCGTCTGCCGGGCCAGGAGCTGCCGGTCGGCGGCGGTGACCGGGTCGGACGGCGCGATGTTGAACTCGAACTGCCCCGGCCCGTATTCGCCGTGGAACTGGCCGACGGGCACCCCGTTGCGGTCGAGGTCGCGCAGCAGCTGCTCGGCGAAGGCGTCCACGGCCAGCATCTTGGCCGGCCCGTAGGACGGCCCCTCGTAGACGGGCCGCAGCTCGTCGCCGTCGTCCCCGTCGGCCCGGCTGAGGTGGAACTCCATCTCGTAACCAGCCAGGAACTCCAGGCCGAGCGCCCCGGCCCGGGCGACCTGCCGCTCCAGCGCGCCCCGCTGGTCGTACGGCCACGGGGACCCGTCGGCCGCCACCTGCCGCCCGGGCACCCACGCGAACCCGGGCTGCCCGGCCAGCCGGACCAGCCGCTCGACGACCGGCACCAGCCGGATGTCACCCGAGGGAGTGCCCAGCGGGGCGTGCTCGAAGGTGATGGTGTCGTGCGAGTCGAACACCGCGAACAGCGGCGTCACCCCGACCCCGAGCCTGGCCGCCGCGCCGAACTGGCCGGCGGGCACCGTACGCGACCGTGGGATGCCGTTGTTGTCGGCCCAGACGATCGTGACGCCGGCCACGCCCGTCGCGGCCAGATCGAGATCCTCCGTGCCGCCCTGCTGCGCACCGGCGGTTACCTGGTCGAGCATTCGGCATCCCCTCACGAGCAGTCACTCGCCACTTGGAGTAGTCAAGATACTACTCTCCGCTTTGCCCGTGCCGGACCGTCCGCTCGCGGGCAGCGGGATGCTGCCGGCGATAAGGTGCGTCACGTGGAGGAACTGGGGCATCTGTTTCGTTCGGCCGCTGGGCACGCGGCCGCTTACCGGCGCTCGTTGCCCGACCGGCCGGTCGGACCGCCGATCGACCTGGACGCGCTGATCGCCGCGTTCTCCGGCCCGCTGCCCTCCGCCCCCACACCGGCGGACCGGGTGCTGGCCGACCTGCTCGCCGCGGCCGAACCCGGCCTGGTCGCGAGCGCCGGCCCGCGATATTTCGGGTTCGTGGTCGGCGGCGCGTCGCCGGCCGCGACCGCGGCCGACATCCTGGCCGCCGGCTGGGACCAGCTCGCGACCAACACCGTCACGTCGCCGGCGGCGGTCGCGGCCGAGGCGGCCGCCGGGGCCTGGCTGAAGGAGCTGCTGGGGATCCCGCCGTCGGCATCGACCGGGTTCGTCACGGGCGGCCAGGCGGCCAACACCGCCGGGCTCGCCGCCGCCCGGCACCAGGTGCTGGCGGACGCGGGCTGGGACGTGGAGCGGCGCGGGCTGCTCGGAGCGCCGCGGATCCGGGTGATCGCCGGGGAGGAGCGGCACGTGACCGTCGACCGGTCCCTTCGCCTGCTGGGCCTCGGCACCGACGTGGTGGAGCCGGTGCCGGCGGGGCCGAACGGCGCCATCGACCTCGATGCGCTGGCGGAGCGGCTGCGAGCCGGCTCACCGGGCCCGACCGTCGTGTGCCTCCAGGCCGGCAACGTGAACACCGGCGCCTGCGACCCGCTCCGGGAGGCGTGCGAGCTGGTCCGCCGGCACGGCGGGTGGGTGCACGTGGACGGGGCGTTCGGGCTGTGGGCGGCGGCCGCCCCCGGGACCCGGCATCTGGTGGACGGGCTGGAGCTGGCCGACTCCTGGGCCTGTGACGGTCACAAGTGGCTGAATCTCCCGTACGACTCGGGCTTCGTGTTCTGCGCGCGGCCCTACGCGCACGCGGCGGCGATGTCCTTCGCCGCCGCGTACCTGGTCGGATCGGGCGGCGAGCCCGTGGGAGCGGACCTCACCGCCGAGTCCTCGCGCCGCGCCCGCGGGTTCGCCGCGTGGGCCGGGCTGCGGGAGCTGGGCCGCGACGGGGTCGCGGCCCTGGTCGAGCGCTGCTGCGCGCTGGCCCGGCGGTTCGCCGAGGGGCTGACCGCGGCCGGGTTCGAGGTGGCGAACGAGGTGGTGCTCAACCAGGTGCTGGTCGGCTTCGGCGACGACGCGCGCACCGACCGCGTGGTCGCGGCGGTGCAGGCGGACGGCACCTGCTGGGCGGGCGGCACCACCTGGCGGGGCCGGCGGCTGATGCGGATCTCGGTGTCGAACGCCACCACCACGGAGGCGGACGTGGACCGGTCGGTCGCCGCGATCACCCGCGCCGCCGCCTGACACCGGCCGGAACCGCCCGCCGGCGCGGCCGCCTCCGTCACAAGAGGGTCACCAGTCGATGGCGCGGGCCAGCGGCGTGCCCTGCCCCGGCGACAGCGGCTCGGTCAGCATGAACGGCATCTGGGCCATGAACCGGGGCTCGGTCCCCAGATGCTCCTGGGCGGCGTGCACGGTGAACGGGTGCACCACGAAGGCGTCCCCGGGGCTCCCCGTGGCGAGCGCCACCGGCCGGTCCTCGCCGGTCGCGTCGAAGAGCGGCCCCATCTGCATCGGGTCGAGCACCTGCTCGTCCAGCACCTTGGCCAGGTCGCGCTGGGAGCCCGCGCGCACCCGGGTCGGCGCGTCGTCCGGGCCGACCTCCGAGAACAGCACCAGCAGCAGGAGCGTGGCGGGCCGGTTGCTCACCCCCCAGGTGCCGTCGGGCCGCATCGTGTTGGAGTCGACGTGCCAGCCCCGGTCGTCGGCCGGCGGCACCCGGGGGAAGCGGACCGGGATGTTGCCGACGCTGCCCCGCCGTGCCCACCCTCCCGGGCCGGCCACCGCGTCCAGCGCCGCGTGCAGCCGCGGGCTGGCCATGAACTGCCCGAACGGCCCCTCCCCGGTCAGGTCGGCCGTCCACACCACCGGCTGCGTCCATCCGGCCGGGTCGTCCGGCGACAGCCCGATGCGCTGCCACAACAACGCCCTGGCCGCGTCACCGACCTCGCGTGGCACGATCTGCTCCACCTTGGCGAAACCGTCGGCGACGAACTGCTCGACATCGATGATCCCCATGCTCAGGACGCTACCAACGCCGTCCACTGCTTTTTTCCGACCCCCGTGCCGCATCAGGCACGGGAGTCGAGGTGCTGCCGGATGGCGGCCATGACGGCCTGCGGGGAGGCGCCGCGGCTGAAGGTCGCGACGACGACCTGGTCGGTTTCCTGGGGTTGTTCGAGGTGGCGGAAGGTGGCGATGACGTAGCCGAGGGCGTGGTCGAGCCGCTCGCTCGGGTCGTACGTGCCGCCGGCCCGCAGCCAGCCGCGCAGGACCTGGTTGTGCGCGGCCACCACGGAGGCCGCCATGAGCTCGGCGCGCAGGCCGGCGTCGGGGGAGTCGCCGAGCCAGTCGCCCACGAACTCGCGGAACAGCCGCTGGTAACGGGCCACGCTGGCGATCTCGCGGTCGCGCAGCGCGGGCACCTTGCGCACCAGGCGGTAGCGGCGCAGCGACACCTCCGCGTCGTCGACGTAGTGGGCGAGGACGATCCGGACCGCGTCGGTGATGGCCACGATCGCGGTGTCGGCGGTGGAGGCGCGCAGCCGGGCCGCGATCCGGTCGAGCAGCGTGTCGTGGTCGGGGAAGATCGCGTCTTCCTTGGAGCGGTAGTAGCGGAAGAACGTGCTGCGGCTGACGCCTGCTCGCGCGGCGATGTCGTCGACGGTGGTCTCGTCGTAGCCGTGCTCGTCGAAGAGCGCCACGGCGGCTTCGGCCAGGCGCTGGCTGATGGGCGGTGTCGGCACGTGGCCATTGTCCCGGAAGCCGGGGCTGTTCAGGAGGGGCGATACTGAGTATCGTGTATATGAAACTCAGTCTTACCCGGTGGTGGTGAATGGCAGCGCAAGGCACTGCGGGCAGCCTGGCCCGTCTCAAGGAGCGCTTGGACGAGGCGGTGCACGTCGGCGAGGCGCGCGCGGCGGCCAAGCAGCACGCCAAGGGCCGGCTGACCGCCCGCGAGCGCGTCGAACGGCTGCTGGACCCCGGCTCGTTCGTGGAGCTGGACGCCCTCGCGAAGGGCACGCTGGGCCACGGCGACGGCGTGGTCACCGGCCACGGCACGGTGGACGGGCGCCAGGTGTGCGTGTTCTCGCAGGACTTCACGGTGGCCGGCGGCTCACTGGGCGAGGTGTACGGGCAGAAGATCTGCAAGGTCATGGACCTGGCGATGCGCACCGGCTGCCCGATCATCGGCATCAACGAGGGCGCCGGCGCCCGCATCCAGGAGGGCGTGGTCTCGCTCGGCCTGTACGGCGAGATCTTCCGCCGCAACATCCGCGCCTCGGGGGTGATCCCGCAGATCTCGCTCATCATGGGCGCCTGCGCGGGCGGCCACGTCTACTCCCCGGCGCTCACCGACTTCACGATCATGGTGGACGAGTCCTCCCACATGTTCGTCACCGGCCCCGACGTGATCAAGACGGTCACCGGCGAGGACGTCACCTTCGAGGACCTGGGCGGCGGCCGGGTGCACAACAGCCGCAGCGGCGTGGCCCACTACCTGGCCTCCGACGAGGAGGACGCGCTCGACTACGCGAGGGGCCTGCTGGCGTACCTGCCGGACAACAACCTCGACGAGCCGCCGCACCCCGGGTTCGAGGCCGACCTGGAGCCGTCCGCCGGCGACCTGGCGCTGGACGAGCTGGTGCCGGACTCGCCGAACCAGCCGTACGACATGCACGAGGTCATCGCCGCGCTGCTGGACGACGGCGACTTCCTGGAGGTGCAGGCGCTGTTCGCGCCGAATATCGTGGTCGGCTTCGGCCGGGTCGAGGGCCGCCCGGTCGGCGTGGTCGCCAACCAGCCGATGCGGCTGGCCGGGACGCTGGACATCGACGCCTCGGAGAAGGCCGCCCGGTTCGTCCGCACCTGCGATGCCTTCAGCATCCCGGTGCTCACGCTGGTGGACGTGCCCGGCTTCCTGCCCGGCACCGGCCAGGAGTGGAACGGCATCATCCGGCGCGGTGCCAAGCTCCTGTACGCCTACGGCGAGGCCACGGTCCCGCTGGTCACGGTGATCACCCGCAAGGCGTACGGGGGCGCGTACGACGTGATGGGCTCCAAGCACCTGGGCGCGGACGTCAACCTGGCCTGGTCCACGGCGCAGATCGCGGTGATGGGCGCCCAGGGCGCGGTCAACATCCTGCACCGCAAGCGCCTGGCCGCCGCCGGCGACCCCGACGCGCTGCGCGCCGAGCTGATCGCCGAGTACGAGGACACCCTGGCCACCCCCTACCTGGCGGCCGAGCGCGGCTACGTGGACGCGGTCATCCGGCCCAGCGAGACCCGCCGCGAGGTCACCCGGGCGCTGCGGCTGCTGCGCGGCAAACGCGATGCCCTGCCGCCCAAGAAGCACGGGAACATCCCGCTATGAGGGTGATCAAGGGAGACCCCACGCCGGAGGAGCTGGCCGCCCTCGTCGTCGCCCTGCGCACGCTGCGCCAGGAGCCCGCCCCACGGCCGGCCGTCCGGCCCCGGCGCGTGTTGCGCCGCCCCCTCGCCCGAGGCCCGCGCGGCTGGCGGGAGTCGAGCTGGAGTCTTGGAGGACACCTGTGAGCCTGCGCAAGGTGCTGGTCGCCAACCGCGGTGAGATCGCCGTCCGCGTCGTGCGGGCCTGCCGGGACGCCGGGATCGGGTGCGTGGCGGTCTACGCCGACCCCGATCGCGACGCGCTGCACGTACGGCTGGCCGACGAGGCGTACGCGCTGGGCGGGGCGACGCCCGCCGAGACTTACCTGTCGATCGAGAAGATCGTCGAGGTGGCGGCGCGGTCGGGAGCCGACGCCGTGCACCCCGGCTACGGTTTCCTGGCCGAGAACGCCGCGTTCGCGCAGGCGGTCATCGACGCCGGGCTGGTCTGGATCGGCCCGCCGCCCGCCGCGATCACCGCGCTCGGCGACAAGGTGCGGGCCCGGCACCTCGCCCAGCAGGTCGGCGCGCCGCTGGTCCCCGGGACGCCCGACCCGGTGTCCGGGGTCGAGGAGGTCCTGCGGTTCGCCGAGCGGCACGGGCTGCCGATCGCGATCAAGGCGGCGTTCGGCGGTGGCGGGCGCGGCCTGAAGGTGGCCCGCACCCTGGAGGAGATCCCCGACCTGTACGACAGCGCCGTCCGCGAGGCCGTGGCGGCCTTCGGCCGGGGCGAGTGCTTCGTCGAGCGCTACCTCGACCGGCCCCGCCACGTGGAGACCCAGTGCCTGGCCGACGCGCACGGCACCGTGGTGGTGGTGAGCACCCGCGACTGCTCGCTCCAGCGCCGCCACCAGAAGCTCGTCGAGGAGGCGCCGGCCCCCTTCCTGACCCCGGAGCAGGAGGCGCTGCTGCGCGAGTCGTCGAAGGCGATCCTGCGCGCGGCCGGTTACGTCGGCGCCGGGACCTGCGAGTTCCTGGTCGGCCAGGACGGCACCGTCTCCTTCCTGGAGGTCAACACCCGCCTGCAGGTCGAGCACCCGGTCACCGAGGAGGTCACCGGCATCGACCTGGTCCGCGAGATGTTCCGCATAGCCGACGGCGAACCCCTCGGCTACGACGACCCCGCGCCGCGCGGCCACTCCATCGAGTTCCGCGTCAACGCCGAGGACCCCGGCCGCGGCTTCCTGCCCGCCCCCGGCACCATCACCGGCTGGCGCGCGCCCTCCGGCCCGGGTGTCCGCCTGGACAGCGGCTACGAGCAGGGCGAGACCGTGCCGGGCGCGTTCGACTCCCTGGTCGCCAAGCTGATCGTCACCGGGGCCACCCGTACCCAGGCGCTGGAGCGCGCCCGCCGGGCGCTGGCCGAGTACGAGATCGACGGCATGCCCACCGCGCTGCCCTTCCACCGGGCCGTCGTCCAGGCCCCCGCCTTCACCGCCGAGCCGTTCACCGTGCACACCCGCTGGATCGAGACCGAGTTCGACAACCGGATCGCGCCTTACGCGGGCGAGATCGCGGCTGGGGAGCCGGGGGAGCGGGAGCGCGTCACGGTCGAGGTGGCGGGCAAGCGCCTGGAGGTCGTCCTCCCGGCCGGGCTCGGAGCCACCGGCGGGGCGCGGAAGCCCGCGGCCGCCCGCCGGGCCAGGAAGGCGGCGGCGCCCGCCGCCGGTGGCGACGCGCTGGTCAGCCCCATGCAGGGCACGATCGTCAAGGTGGTCGCCGCCGACGGCGACAGCGTGGCGACCGGCGACACCGTCGTCGTGCTGGAGGCCATGAAGATGGAGCAGCCGATCACCGCGCACAAGGACGGCACCGTGGTGGGCCTGTCCGCGGCGACCGGGGCCACGGTGGCGGCGGGCGCGGTGATCTGCGAGATCAAGGACCCGGCATGACCCGGGAGCGGTGGCGGGAGCGCCCTCGGCCTGCTCCGCGACCTGACGGCCCACCTCGCCGCCGGGCACCCTGTCTAGGGCCGGAGCAGCAGGTTGATGACCACGGTCAGCAGCACCGACAGCAGGATCGACAGGACGATCATCGCCAGGCACCCCGTCCACCCGCCCAGCGGTCTGACATCCCACCTTCCGGACCTCATACCGCATGCGCCTACCCGCGGACGTGCCCCGAAATCCCCTGGTCAGGCCATGTCCTGACGCGCCTGCCGAGGAGGACGTGAGCGGCCGGCTCAGAGGGCGTCGAGGAGTTGCCGCATGCGGGCGATCTCGATGCGCTGGTCCGAGTCGACGTGGGTGGCGAACTGGTCGATCTCCGGCTCCAAGCCGCCCTTCTCGGCGTACAGGCGCTCCACCATCTGCAGCGCGCCGGTGTGGTGCTGGATCATGTACTGGTAGAAGAGCCGGTCGAACTGTTCGCCCTTGGCTCCCCGGAGCTCGGTGAGCTGGGCGTCGGTGAGCATGCCGGGCATGAGCTCGCCACCGCCGTGGTCGTGGCCGGAGTCCGCGCCGGGCACCCGTTCCATGCGGTCGCGCAGCCAGCGCACCATCAGGTCCATCTCGTCCCGCTGGGAGACGTCGATGCGCTTGGCGAGCCGCGGCAGGCTCGTGCTCTTGGCCCGCCCGGCGACCAGGCCGGTCATCTCCAGCGCCTGGGCGTGGTGGCGGATCATCCCCTGCATGAACCGTACGTCCGCGGCGGTGTGCCCGGTGCTGGGCTGCTCGATCTCGTCCAGCGGCACCACCTGGCCGGTCTCGCCGGGCCGTCCCGGCTGGACGACGGTCACGGAGGAGGAGGACCCGCCGGACGTGCACCCGGTGAGCGCGCCGGCCACGATCAGGAGCGGGGGGACGAGAAGGCGTAACGAGATCATGAAGGACGCTCGCTTCAAAAGTGCCACATATCGGATATATCCGGAAAATCGGACAGCATATAGCTCAGCTCACCAAATTACTTTAGTGTCCGCATAACCGTCGTGCCGATATCTGACGGTCCAGTCGGACATCTGGGCCGTTCCGGGCTGTGGCACGGCGCGTTGGGTCACGCCGAAGTACCGGAAAAGGAGGGGTGCGACCCATGCAGGAGATCAGTACGGCACGACGACGTGCCGGGTTACGCGGCCTGGCGGTGATCGCGGCGGGGGTGATCCTGGCCGGGATGCTGCCCACAGCCGCAGTGTCAGCCGAGCCGGCTCCGATTCCGGCCGATCCGGCCACGCAGCAGGCCGACCCGCGGGTCGGCCTGGGCGCCGGATGGCTCGACGCCCAGCAGGCGGCCAGCGGGCTGCAGCTCGTCGGCCACCAGAACCGGCCGGAGGGCTTCTTCCAGCCCGACAACCCGGGCAACCTCGCATTCGCCAACTCCGACCTCGCGCTCGCCGGCAACCACGCGTTCGTCGGAAACTTCCACGGCTTCAACATTTACGACATCTCCAAGCCGTCCCAGCCGGCCCTGAAGACCTCCGTGGTCTGCCCCGGCGGCCAGGGTGACCTGTCGGTGTACGGCAACCTGCTCTTCATGTCGGTCGAGGAGACCCGGGGCCGGCTCGACTGCGGCACCCAGGGCGCCCCCGGCTCCGTGAACCCGGAGCGCTTCCGCGGCGTCCGGATCTTCGACGTGAGCAACATCTCCCAGCCGGTCCAGGTCGCCGCGGTGCAGACCTGCCGCGGCTCGCACACGCACAGCGTGGTGACCGGCAAGCAGGACCGGGACAACGTCTACATCTACGTCTCCGGCACCGCCGGGGTGCGCAACGGCCAGGAGCTGGCCGGCTGCGTGAACGCGCCGGCGACCGACCTGAACACCGCCCTGTGGCGGATCGAGGTCATCAAGGTCCCGCTGGCCGCCCCGCAGAACGCGGCGATCGTCAGCCAGCCCCGGGTGTTCACCGACCCGGCGACCGGCGCGATCAACGGCCTGCAGAACGCCCCGCCCGCGCCGACGCACCCGTCCGGCGGCAACTGGTCCCCGCAGCCGGTGACCAGCGCCTGCCACGACCTCACCGCGTTCCCGGCGCTGAACCTGGTCGCCGGCGCCTGCGCGGGCAACGGCATCCTGCTCGACACCACCGACCCGGCCGCGCCGGTCCGGCTGGACGAGGTCTCCGACCCCAACTTCGCGTACTGGCACTCGGCGACGCTGAGCAACGACGGGAAGAAGGTCGTCTTCACCGACGAGTGGGGCGGCGGCACCGGCGCTCGCTGCCGGGAGACCGACGAGCTGTCGTGGGGCGCGAACGCCATCTTCGACATCGTGAACGGCAAGATGGAGTTCCGCAGCTACTACAAGATGCCCGCGGTGCAGACCACCACGGAAAACTGCGTCGCGCACAACGGGTCGCTGATCCCGGTGCCGGGGCGGGACATCATGGTCCAGGGCTGGTACCAGGGCGGCGTGTCGGCGTTCGACTTCACCGACTCGGCCAACCCGAAGGAGATCGCCTTCTTCGACCGGGGCCCGATCAGCGCCACCCAGCTGTTCACCGGCGGCATCTGGTCCGCGTACTACTACAACGGCCGCGTGTACGGCTCCGAGATCGCCCGCGGTCTGGACGTCTTCGAGCTGACCCCGACCAAGGACCTGGCGGAGGCGGAGATCGCCGCCGCGGCCAAGGTCAGGTACGACGTGTTCAACGCCCAGCACCAGCCACAGGTGGTCCACCAGCCCAGCTTCGAGCTGGTCCGGGCGTACCAGGTGCAGGCCGAGCGGGCCGGCACGATGCGGAAGGGCACCGCCATCGCGGTGGACCGGCTCATCGACTCGGCCGAGCGCCTGGCCGACCGGCGGCTGAAGAAGATCGCCGCGATCGAGCTCCGCACCGCGGCCCGGCTGCTCAAGGCCTCTGACCCGGCCCAGGCCGCCCTGGCCAAGGCGCTCAACGACCTGGCCAGAGCTCTCGACTAGCACGGCGGTACGACACCACTAGGGGCGCTCCCGCCAGGGGCGCCCCTTCGCCGTTCCCTGGAGTTGCCGCACATGTCGTCGAAACTCTGCAAATGCCGCAGCATTTCGCGAATCCCGCCAGGGAAATGCAGCAGAAAGTGACGCCGTCAATAAAGTGGCGATTCGTGGCCCCAGATGGCCGACCTGAGCGTCGTGCTGGGCGGCGGGCGGATCGTGGAGTACGGCACCACGCCGAGCTCATCGACCTCGCCGGGCGGTACGCCCACCTGTACGACCTCCGTGGCCGCCGCCTACAGGTCATGAGCAGTGTTCGAAGGGACTGGTGTACGAGCTGGTCCCGACGGAGCCGCCCCACTTGACGCACACGGCGGGCGCGGACCGCTTGACGGGTCCCGCGTAGTAGCCGAAGCTCCCCGCGTTCGTCGTCCTGGTCTGCCCCTCCGGCTCGAGGAAGGCCGACATCGACGACGGCGATCCGACGTTCGTCGTCTTCAGCGTCACCACGCAGTTGTAGCCGTTGCCCGAGTTGTACAGCAGATAGGTGCGACCGCCGGTGAGGCCGGCCGAGTCGATGACCGCGTACCCGCCGCCGCAGACCTCCTCGGGCGTGTAGGGGTTGCCGCCGCAGGAGTTGGTGCTGGTGATGGCCTTCTTCTCGCCCAGGGACACGGTCACGCCGTCCACGGTGGGGCTGGTGTCCACCGCGCCGGTGGAGGTGCGCTGCTCGTAGTGCAGGTGGGGAGCGGTGGAGCCGCCCGTGGAGCCGACCGTTCCGATCGTGGTGCCCTGGCCGACGCTCATCGAGCCGCCGGCCCCCCGTGCCATGGTGGCGAGGTGGGCGTAACGGGTCCGGCTGCCGTCGGCGTGCCGCACCTCCACCCACCTGCCGTAGCTCGTGTTTCCCGCGTCGTAGAAGTACGCGGTGCCCGCGGCGGTGGCGCGTACGGTCTCGCCGTTGATGTCGTCGCCGCCGTAGTCCTGCCAGTCGATGGAACCCGACGGGCTGTGGCCGGGGGACCAGTTGTTGGCGTTGAAGGTCTTTCCGCAGTTGAACGGGCTCTTGTGGGCGGTGGCCAGGGCCTGGACGGGGTCGGCGGAGGCGGCCTGGGGGAGCAGCGCCAACGCGAGCGGGATCAGCAGGGCAAGGGCTGGGGCTTTACCGGGGATCATGCTCACCTCGTGAACAGGGGGGGATGATCGTGAAGATAACTCCGAAAGTTCTCTTCATCAATCCCTGATCACGTGAAAGTTTCCGGCCTAACGGGTTGCGCGAAAGGTACGAGGATGTCGGGGCGGCGGCCGATCAGCGTGCACGTGGTGACCGTCCACTACGCCGACGACCTGGTCGCCGTCCTCCCCATACCGCGGGGAGCCTCGGCGAGATCCGCGCCCCGCCGCGCGCCGTGGCCCCGGCCGGGGGTGAGGGGCGGGCGGGCGGGGAAGGACCCTGACGCGGAGTCCCCGGCAGGGGGGAGGGCGGATGGGTTCCCGGTCGCGGTCGGAGACGGACGGCGCGATGATGGCGGTCGCGATCGCCGAGGCGAGGAAGGGCCTCGACGACGGCGGCATCCCTATCGGGGCGGCGCTGGCCCAGGGGGAGGCGCTGGTGGCCTCCGGGCACAACGAGCGCGTTCAGCGGGGCGACCCGATCGCCCATGGGGAGATCGCGTGCCTGCGCAACGGCGGTCGCATCGCGTCTTACCAGGACATGACGCTGTACACGACGCTCTCGCCCTGCGAGATGTGCAGCGGCGCGGTGCTGCTCTTCCGCATCCCGCGGGTGGTGATCGGCGAGCGGGAGAGCTATCCGGGGGACGTGGACTTCCTCCGCTCGCGGGGCGTCGAGGTCGACGTGCTCGACGACGAGGTGTGCCGGGCCATGATGACGCGCTTCCAGCGGGAGAACCCCGGCGTGTGGAGCGAGGACATCGGCGGGCGTTGACGGGCCGTCAGGGCCCTACTCGAAGAGGGACGGGTCTCCCGTGCCCCGGCGGAGGATCTCGGGCTCGCCCTGCGAACAGTCGACGACCGTCGTCGGAGTGGCGCCGCACTCGCCCGAGTCGATGACCGCGTCCACCACGTGGTCGAGCCGCTCCTTGATCTCCCAGCCCTGCGTCATGGGCTCGGCTTCGTCGGGCAGCAGCAGGGTGCTGGACAGCAGTGGTTCGCCGAGCTCGGCCAGCAGCGCCTGCGTGACGACGTGGTCGGGGATCCGCACGCCGACCGTCTTCTTCCGCGGATGCAGCAACCGCCGCGGCACCTCCTTGGTCGCGGGCAGGATGAACGTGTAACCGCCGGGAGTCGCCGTCTTGATCAGGCGGAACAGCGCATTGTTCACCAGAACGAACTGGCCGAACTGCGCGAAGTCCCTGCAGACCAGGGTGAAATGGTGCTCGCTGCCCAGGCCGCGGATCTCCCTGATCCGGTCGATGCCCTCCTTGTTGCCCAGCCGGCACCCGAGGGCGTAGCAGGAGTCCGTCGGGTACGCGATCAGCCCGTCCGCGTTGAGGGTGTCGACGACCTGGCTGATCAGGCGAGGCTGGGGATTGTCGGGATGCACGTCGAAGTATCTGGCCACACCTCGGATCTTAGAAGCGCGGCGGACCACATCCTGCCGCTGCGCCCAGCCGCTCCCCACGACGCGCATTGATGCGCGTCATGCATTTTGTCCGGTAGGACGCGCCTTTTCCCGACGGGCGGACCGGTGAGCGGCGGTGCCCGAGAACAGGATGTGCCGATGCCCGACAACAGCCTGACCGAGCAGTCCTCCGCCGGGAATCCCACGGCGATGCGGCGGGTCCTCGCCCGGCCACGTAGGCGGGATCACCCTCCTTGCGTGTAGATGGTCTTCCAGCGTGAGCACTTGCCGACGGGCCGCTTGGACGTGCCCCGGCACACCTGCGCCCAGATCTGCAGGACGCCCCCGACGCTCTTGCGGAACGACCCGGTCCCGGCCGTGCAGTTGTAGACACCGTGCGTACGCCGGCGCCCGTTGCTCGCGTTCTGGTACTTGATGAGGACCCACGAGCAGCCCTTGCCGTAGGTGTCGTCGAGGTAGCCGGTCACGACGAGCCCCGACTGGCCGACGACGACCTTGCCCCGGGCGGTCGCCATGCCGTCGGTGGAGTGGAGGGCGCCCCATTTCCAGCTGGTGGGGCCGGCCGAGGCGGGGGCGGGCTGCGCGGTGAGCACGACTCCGGCGGCACCCAGGCCGGCCAGGACGCGGGTCAGACGATGGTTCATCACCCGTCCAGGAGTACCGCCCGGAACTTGCGCCCGACTTGGAATCGAGCTGTGCCCTGGCCGCGGACACCGACCGACCAGTGGGTTCCAAGACGCCCCTGCCAGATCGTGGAGTGTGAGCGATGACCCCCATCCGCTCCGCCACGTGTTCTCGTTCGTGGTGTACCGCAGGCGGGGGCACCGGGGATGGTGCTGGCTCCTGCGGTCGATGGACCCCGAGATGATCGGGGAGGTGCTCTCCGGCCTGGTGAACCCGTTCAGGTGGATCGAGCTGCTCCTCCGGTGGATCTGGTGGCCCTTTCGCTGGATCCTGCGCCTGCCGGCCTGGATCGGGCGGATCCTGTCCGCGCTGGGAGGTTTCTAGACCGGACGGGGCGTCGTGAGCTCGGCCGGATCGCGGCCCGCCGCCTCCGCGCGGGTCACGACAGGCTGCAGCTGGCCACCGGCGTGAAGGGGTTGACCGGCGGGTCGGCCACGGCGTGGCTGTAGGCCGGATATTTCCACTGGCACAGCGCCGACGGGGTGACCGGGGTGTCGGTGCCCGTGCACTTCATGCCGGACCAGCCGCCGCTGAACGAGACCGTGTGCCCCAGCGACTTGCAGTATGCGCTGGCGTCGGTCCACGTGACCGTGCCCGTGGAGGGCTGGAGGGACGGCTTGGCGGAGGGCTCCTTGCCCGCCGTCGCCGTGCTGGAGGGCGACTGGCGGGTCGGCCTGGGTGTCGGCTTGCGCGTCTTCGAGGCGGAGGTGGGGCTGCTGCCCGGTGTCGAGTCGCGGTCTCGCGTGGGGGTGGCCGTGGATCTCTGGGGCGCCTTGGTGGGGGACGCCGGGGCGAGGTCGGTCGCCTTGCCTGGCGTCCTCGTGACGAGCAGCTCGTACGCGCTGGGCGCGGTGGTGGATGGGGAGGCCGATGGCGGCGGGGCCGAGGTGCTCACCGCCGGGCCCGCCGCCACCTGCCGCTGGGCGGTGGCGGGCGACAGGGCGTAGACGGCGATGCCGATGCCGGCGGCGACGATCAGGGCCGCGGTCGCCGAGGCGACGGCGAACCCGCGGCGGCCGGAGACCTTCGAGGCGGGGGAGTGCCCGGTGGGGCCCTGAGCTGCGGGTCCGGTGGGGATGCGGCTGGCGGGGCCGGTGGGGTTGGAGACGGCGGGCCCGGCGGGGTTGGGGCCAGCGGGGCCGGTGGAGCTGGAGACGGCGGGCCCGGCGGGGGTGCCCGACGCGGCGTCCTGCCAGGTGGGGGACGGCAGCGTGCGCAGGCGCTCGACCAGCTGGGCGGCCGTGGGCCGCAGAGCCGGGTCCTTGGCCAGGCATTCCCGCAGCAGCAGCCCCAGCCGCCCCTCGAACGGGCTCAGGTCGGGCTCGCTCTGCAGGACCGAGTGCAGGGTGGCGGGGATGGTGTCCCCGGTGAACGCCAGCCGCCCCGTGGCCGCGTAGAACATGGTCGCGGCCCAGGCGAACAGGTCGGCGGCCGGCCCGACGTCGCCGCCCGCGATCTGCTCGGGCGCCATGTACGCGGGACTGCCGATCGGCTGGCTGGTGACGACCGACTGGCTCAGGTCCAGTGCCTTGGCGATGCCGAAGTCGATCACCACGGGCCCGTCGGGGCCGAGCAGCACGTTGCCCGGCTTGAAGTCCCTGTGCACCACCCCGGCCGCGTGGATGGCGGCCAGCGCCGTCGCGGTGTTGACCGCCAGCCGCTGCAGCGCCGCCGCGCCGCGCGGCCCGCTCTCCCGTACCGACTCCTGCAGGGAGGGCCCGTCCACGAACTCGCTGACGATGTACGGCCTGGCCCCCGCGAAGCCGGAGTCGAGCAGCTGCGCGGTGCAGAACGGCGCCACCCGCTTGGCCGTCTCCACCTCGCGCAGGAACCGCATCCGTGCCTCGCCGTCGGCGATCAGGTGCGGGTGCAGCAGCTTGACCGCGACGCGGGCCCCGTCGGGGGCATGGCCGGGCTCTTCGTGGGGGCCACCGTCAGGGGCGCGGCCGGGGCCATCGCCGGGGCCATCGCCGGGGGCACGGCCCGCGTACACCACGCCTTGCCCGCCCGACCCGAGCCGCCCCTCCAGACGGTACGGCCCGACCGCGGTGGGGTCTTCCGGGAGCAGGGTCAGCGGTTCGGGCACCGGGCCTCCTCGGCGTCGTGCCCTGCGGCGTTCAGAACGCCGTCCTCGGGGCCGTGGCCGGTCGGCCGGGCGGGAACTGGCGGACCGGCCCTTCGGCGGACGGGGTGAGCATGGGATGACCTTCCGTAAGTTTCGGAGCCTAACTTAGAAGAATGATCAACCCGGGCGCAAGAAGCGGTCAGCCCTGCCCCTTGGACCCGCCCCGGAGCCGGCGCAGCCCGACGAAGCCGGCGGCGAGCCCGACGAGGAGGACGATGGGGCCGATGATCGCCCAGGTGGTGACGCCGCTCATCACGCTGCCGCCGACGATCCCCAGCCCTTGCAGCGTCCATATGAGGCCGGTCAGGACCAGCAGAACGCCGACCACGAGAAAGATCCATGTCTTTGCCATCAGGGGCTCCCAGATCGGGTGGTTTCGAGAGTGAGGTGCGGTTCAGCATGCGCCCGGAACACCCCCTTGATCAATCCCGCGGACCGGAACACCTCCATCGGGGTGGCGAACGGCCGACCTGATCGTGGGCACCGTGCGGGCGGGGCCGGGCAGCCATGACAGGTTCATGGCGCGCGACGGGCTCTACCGCCTGCACACCAAGGGGTACCAGGAGGCGCGGCCCACGTGGGGCGAGATCCTCAACGGGAGCGCGTGCGATCGGCCCGCCCCCGACCGGCGGCCGTCCTCCGGCGGACGGCGATCCTGCGGGCCGCGGTGCGTCCGGCCGCCGCGAATCCGGCCGCTGCGGTAAGTCTGGCCGTGGTGAGTCCGGTCGCCCGCGAGCGGGCTCACGCGAAGCCGGGCGGCGACGATTCGGAGCCGAGGTGGGCCAGGGCCTCCAGGCCCGCGCCGACCAGGCCGGCGTCCTCGCCGAGCGCGGCCGGGAGCAGCGGAGCGGCGGACGGGCCCGGCAGGGCATCGGCGCGGTAGGCGGCCGTCATGGGCTCCAGCAGCGCCGGTCCGAGCAGCGACACCCCGCCCGCGACGACGATCGCGTCGGGGGCGATCAGGTTGGCCGCGCCGGCGAGCACCCGGCCCATGAGCGCCGCCGCATCGCTGATCACGTGGGAGCCGAGCCGGCCGATCTCGGCCAGCGGCAGCGCCTGCCCGGTCGCCGCCAGGTGGGCGCGCTCGATCGCCGGTCCGGAGGCGTGCGCCTCGATGTGGTCGAGCGCCCCGCACGAGCAGCGCGCGCCCGCGTCCGTCGAGGCGGGCAGGTGGCCGATGCTGCCCACGGTCCCCGTCGCTCCGGTCCGCACCCGGCCCCCGACGCAGATCGCCCCGCCGATGCCCGTGCCGATGGCGACGACCAGCGCCGTGCGGGCGCCGCGGGCCGCGCCGACCCGTGCCTCGGCGGCGCCGGCGGCATGGCAGTCGTTCAGCACGACCGTCGGGAGCCGCAACGCGCGCTCCGTCTCGCCCTTGACGTCGGTGCCCGCCCAGCCGGTGAGCAGGTCGGTCGCGTACGCGATGCGCCCCAGCGGGCCGACGGTCCCGGCCGTGCCGATCCCGCAGGCCACGGCCCGGCTCACCAGCGGCCGGGCGAGCTCGAAGACGGCACGGAGGATCGACGGGCCCGGGGGAGTGGCCGCCCTGCGCCGCTGGGTGAGCGTGCCGTCCGGTGCCACGAGCCCGGCCGCGATCTTCGTACCGCCGATGTCGACGGCCAGCGCGAGCGGCGTCATCGCGGTGCGGCGGCGGCCAGCCGCCGGGTGATGGAGACGGGATCGGTGATCGCGCCGCCGACCACCACGGCCCACGCGCCCGCCGCGAACGCCTGTCGTACGTGGTCCTCGGTGCGGTAGCGGCCCTCGGCGATCACCCGCACCCCGCGCGAGGTGAGCGCGCCGACTCGCTCTACCGGGGAGATCGCTACTCCTACCGGCTCACCATCTACCGCGACCCCCAGTAGGTCCCACGCGGCGCCGGGCCCGACGCGGTCGCGGCTCGCGAGCGGCTTGGCCCACTCCCGCATGGGTTCGTCCCGGACTGGATGATTCGCGACCTCACGTTCCCCTGGAGCCGCGCCTTCACGCTGGAGCAGCGGACCGCCCGGTGAGCGCGGGCAGGCCCAGCATCGGCCGGAGCAGGGCGGCCGTTCTCGCCTCGGTCACCGACGGGCCGGCGGTGCGGGCGAGGTCGGTCACGATGTTCAGGGCCGCGTGCGTCCGGAAGCGGAGCTCGGCCGCCCCTTCCCCCGGCCGCAACTCGGACACCAGGCCGATCCAGGTGTCGACGTGCCGCCGCTGCGCGGCCCGCAGCCGCCGCAGGTCGGCCGGGGCCAGGTTCTCGCTCTCCGAGACGTAGACGGCCGCCAGGTCGGCCTGGTCGAACGTGATCTCGACATAGGCGTCGATCAGCCGGCTCAGGGCCTGCGCCGGCGTGCTCGCGTCGGCCAGCGCCGCCGCCGTGGTGTGCTCCACGCGGCTGGTGGCCCGGTAGTAGGCGGCGGACAGCAACTCGGCCTTGCTCGCGAAGTGCGTGTAGACGCTGGAGGCGTTGATCCCGGCGGCCTGCCCGATGTCGGAGATGCTCACCTGGTGGTAGCCGCGTTCGTGGAAGAGCCGGATCGCCTCGGCGAGCAGCCGCTCGCGGCGCGGCAGCAGATTGAGCCGGTCAGGCCGGCGGCGCCCCGACGACGTCCGCCGCGGCGGCGCGGGCGGGTGCACGGCGATCACGGTGGTGACGCAGTCGAGGATCGTGCGTTCGGCCTTGCTCCTGGACAGGCTCGCACGATGGGTGGACGGGCTCGCGATCGCGCTCAGCGCCGCGGAGACCAGTAACGCGGAGTCCTGCTTGCCGAGCTCGGGCCGCAGGTCCAGCAGCAGCTCGCGGAGCATGCGTACGGCGGCGTCGAACGGCACGGCCAGCTCCGCCTGCTGCCCGGCGTCGAGACAGCGGCCCTCCCACTGGTAGAGCCGGGCCACGGTGCGCCTGTCCAGCGCGTAGCGCACCAGCGCCCGCAACGCGGCGGGCAGGCGGTCGGAGGGAGCGGCCTCCCGCGCGCCGGCGTGCACGCACTCCGCGAAGCGGCTGCCCAGCTCCCGCACGGCCGCGGCGAGCACGGCCTGCTTGGTCGGGAAGTGCCGGTAGATCGCCGGGCCGGTGATGCCGACCTCCTGGGCGATGTCCTCGATGGCGACATTGTGGAAGCCGCGGGCGCAGAACAGCTCCGCGGCGACGAGGGCGATCGCCTCCTTGCGATCCTTCGACCGCCGGCGCGGGCTTGTCGGCATGCGCCGAGTGTAACGGTCGCCAGGTGACTTCGAAATCGCCATCTCACACCATGGCTATAACGGTGAGCACCTGGGGGAACAACAGACTAAGTAAGTGGTCATTCGGACATGTTGACAGTAGAACGATGTTCGGGTTCTGATGGATGCGCTCGGGGCCCGGCGGAGGGAGCGATGGATGATCACTGTGCAGGATGTGCGCGCCGCGGTGGGGGCGCACACCGTGCCAGGGCTGCTGCGGCGCAACGCCGGCCGGTACGGCCACCTGCCCGCCCTGACCGGAGCCGATGACCGCACCCGGACCTGGCGCGAGCTGTACGACGAGGTGCTGTCCGTGGCGAGCGGCCTGCGGGCGCTGGGCCTGCGGCGCGGCGAGCGGATGCTCATCGGCATGTCCAGCCGGCCGGAGCACTGGGTCGTCGACCTCGCCGCGGTCGAGCTGGGCGCGATCCCGTGCACGACGTACGCGACGTTGAGCCCCGAGCAGCTCCGGCAGGTCGCCCTGCACAGCGCGGCGACCGTGGTGGTGCTGGAGGGCCCCGCCGAGCTGGCGCGCTGGGCGGGCGCGCTGGCCGGGATGCCCGGGCTGAAGGGCGTCGTCATGATCGACGACGCGGCCGGCGAGCACACGCGCTACGCGGACCTGCGGGCGGCGGGGCAGGTCGTGCCGGTCGCCGAGGCCGGCCAGGACGACCCCGTGACGTTGATCTACACCTCGGGCACGACCGGCGATCCGAAGGGCGTGGTCCTGTCGCACCGCAACGTGCTCTACCAGTGCGCGCTCCAGGAGCTGGTCCAGCCCGCCCCCGCGCACCCCAGGACGGTCGCGTACCTGCCGCTCGCGCACATCGCCGAGCGGGTGCTCGGCATCTATCTGCCGCTCTACACCGCCGGCCATGTGACGATCTGCGCCGACCCGACCCGGCTGCTCGCCACGCTGACCAGGGTGCTGCCGCAGGCGTTCTTCGGCGTGCCACGGGTGTGGGAGAAGTTCGCGGCCGGGTTGCAGCAGGTGCTGTCCGGTCTGGACGGTGACCGCCGTGCCGCCGTCGACCGGGCGCGGGAGGTGGCGGCCGAGGCGTACCGCATCCGTGCCACCGGTGACCCGCTGCCGGCCGGGCTCGCCGAGGCGGTGGAGCGCGCGGACCGGACCGTGCTGCGCCCGCTGCGGGAGCGGATCGGGCTCGCCGAAGCCGCCCGGCTGGGCAGCGGCGCCGCGCCCGTCCCGGCCGCGGTGCTGGAGTTCTTCGGCAGCCTCGGTATGACGATCATGGAGGTCTGGGGCCTCAGCGAGACCACGGGCGCGGCCACCAGCACGTTCCCCGACCACTACCGGGCCGGGACGGTCGGCCTGCCCATGCCGGGGATGGAGGTCCGGCTCGCCGGGGACGGCGAGGTCCAGGTGCGCGGGCCGCTGGTGTTCCAGGGTTACCTGCAGCCGGACGGTGGGGTCCGGGCGGTGGTGGACGCGGACGGCTGGCTGCCGACGGGTGACATCGGCAGGTTCGACGACGACGGGCTGCTGCGGATCGTCGACCGCAAGAAAGAAATGATCATCACCTCGAGCGGCAAGAACGTCGCACCCAGCGCGGTCGAGTCGCTGCTGCGGGCGCATCCACTGATCGGCTACGCGGTCGTGGTGGGTGACCGCCGCCCGTACCTGACGGCGCTGCTGGTGCTGGACGAGGAGGCCGCGCCCGCCTGGGCCGCGGCCCAGGGCCTGGCCGCGGTGGAGCTGAAGGAGCTGGCGGCGGAGCCACGCGTGCGCGCGGAGCTGGCCGCGGCCGTCCAGCGGGCCAACGAGGCTTTGTCGCGGCCGGAGCAGGTGAAGGCGTTCCGCGTGCTCGACCACGCCTGGAGCCCGGCGAGCGGGGAGCTGACCCCGTCGCTGAAGCTGCGGCGGCGCGTGATCGAGCGACGCTACGCCGAGGTGACCGAGGAACTCTACGCGGAAGGTACGTCTTCGTGACCTTGACCGATGAGCGGCGCGACTTCGTGGCGGCGATCGAGGACTTCTGCCGGCGCGAGGCGGGGACGCGCGAGCAGTGGCTCAAGCTGACCGACGGGGGCGTCGAGCCGCACAACGCCGAGCTGTACCGGAAGATGGCCGAGCTCGGCTGGCTCGGGGTCGCCGTGCCGGAGGCGTACGGCGGCGCCGGTCGGAGCATGGTCGACCTGCTGCTGTTCCTGGAGACGACCTCCTACTGGCAGGTGCCGATCGGCGGGTTCGCCACGTCCGCGATCACCGCCGCCTCCTACGAGAAGTTCGGCAGCGAGGAGCAGAAACGCCGCGTGCTCGGCGACTTCCTGAGCGGCAAGGTGCTGGCGGTGTCGATGTCCGAGCCCGGCGCCGGCTCGGACGTCGCCGCGCTGACCTGCAAGGCCGAGCGGCGGGACGGTGGATGGCTGATCAACGGCCAGAAGACCTGGTGCTCCAACGCGCACATCGCCGACCACATCCTGCTCGTCGCCCGCACGTCCCAGTCGGATGACCGGCACGACGGGCTCACCATGTTCTCGGTGCCGGCCGGGATCGACGGGCTCGTGGTGCGCGGTATCGAGACGATGGGCGGCCGCGAGGTCAACGACCTGTACTTCACCGACTGCCTCCTGCCCGGCGACGCGGTGGTCGGGCAGGTCGACCGGGCCTGGCGCCAGCTGATGGCGGGGCTGAACCTTGAGCGGATGATCCTCGCCGGTCTGATGCTCGGAACCGGGCGCAGGGCGTTCGACGACACGGTGTCGTACGTACGGGAGCGCCGGCAGTTCGGCCGCCCGGTCGGCAGCTTCCAGGCGCTGCGGCACCGGCTCGCCGACCACGCCACGGAGCTGGAGTGCACCAGGCTGCTCGTGCACGACGTGGCCCGGCGGATCGAGGCGGACCCGGCCCGGCAGCTGCCGCGCGAGGCGTCGATGGCCAAGCTGAAGGCGACGGAGTTCGCCAAGGCCATGGCGCTGGACGGCATGCAGATGATGGGCGGCTACGGCTACGCGACGGAGTACGGCATGGAACGCCTGCTGCGCTCCACGGTGGTGTCCACCGTGTACGGCGGCACGAGCGAGATCCAGCGCGACATCATCGGCAGGTCCTACGGACTCTGACCGCACCGGCGGCACCGTGGCGACGCCCGGCGACCACGAGGCCGTGGTCACGGGGCGAGCTCGGCGACTTCCCCAAGGCACGGCGGATGGAGCTGAGCCCCGCCTCGGTCGGGCTGCCCGAGGCCGGCGGCAGTCGAGAGGAAGCGCAACTTCGTGTGGCTGGTGGAGGCCGCCCGGGACCCGAAGGATCCAGGGCCGATCGACCTGGCGGGCGAGCTGTCGGTGCGCGACCAGGACTTCCGGCGCTGGTGGGGGCGGCCACCACGTCGCCGTCCGGGGCATGGGCGCCAAGCTGCTGCACCACCCCGTCGCCGGCGACCTCGCCCTCGACTGGTCCACCCTCACCTGCGCCACCGACCCCGACCCCGACCAGCAGCTCATCACCTTGACCGCCGAGCCCGGCACACCCTTCCACGACGGCCTGCGCATCCTCGCCTCCTGGGTCGCCGGCGGCGACCGTTCCACCGCGGACCGTCAGCCGCCGGACATGTCTTGACGTGCCCGGGACCGGTGGACCAGCATCACCGCAACCGGACCGGCAGCGGACGTCCCGCGCGGCACGACTCCGCTTCACCCGCTGTTCTCCTTCGGGTGCGAGGGTGACGCCGCGCGGCGTCGGCATCGGGGCCGGTATCGGCATCCGGGCCGGTACCGGCATCCGGCACGGCGTCGGCGTCGGCATCGGCAAGAGAAGGTGATCGCGTGTCCCAGCCCGGTACGGCCCCCGCCCCGGCGCGGACCCCCGCGTGGCGCTACGCCATCGGAATGTTCGGCACCTCCATCCCGATCAACATGATCAAGGGATCGATGATCCTCTACTACGTCGACATTCTCGGGCTCGACGTGCGCGCCTACGGCGCGGTCATGGTGATCTACGCGGTCATCGACGCGATCGACAACCCGGTGCTCGGCCACCTCTCCGACCGCACCCGGAGCCGGTTCGGCCGGCGCCGGCCGTGGCTGATCGTCGGCGCGCCGTTGCTCGCGGCCTGCATGATCGCATTCTTCTCCGCGCCGGCCTCCCTGGAGGGCATCGGCCTCGTGCTCTGGTTCGCGGTGTTCGCGATCCTGTGCGAGGCCTTCGACTCGATGCTCAACGCGAACTACGGCGCGCTGCTCCCCGAGCTGTTCCCGCGCGAGCGCGACCGCGCCGTGGCCAACAGCCTGCGCCAGGGCTTCCAGCTGGTGGCGCTGGTGATCTCGCTCGCGGTCACCCCGCTGCTCACGACGAGCGTGTTCGGCACCGAGAACTCCACCCAGGGCTTCCAGACCACCGCGATCATCTATGGCGCGATCGCGCTCGTCGTGATCGTGTTCATGGCGCTCGGCGCCCGGGAGAGCCCCCGCTACTCCACGCGCGAGCGGCCGCTGCTGCTGCGCAGCGTGTGGTCGATCGTGCGCAACCCGATGTTCTGGACGGTCGGGCTCACCGGCGCCTGCTACGGGATAGCCATGGCGCTGGTGCTCTCGGGCATCCAGCTGTACGTCCGCTACTCGCTCGGCCTCCCGGTCGGGGACGCGCTCTACCTTCAGGGGATCGTCATCCTCGTCTCGGCGGGCGGCCTCGCGGTGTGGACGCGCATCGTCGCCAGTCGTGGCGCCCTGTGGACCTGGCGGCTGGCCTTCGCGGTCCTCGCGGTCAGTTTCGCGGGCCTGTTCCTCGCCACCGACCTCGTCACCGCGATCGCCGCCGGCGTGCTCGTCGGGGTCGGGTGGTCGGGGATGCTCGCGACGAACGACCTCATCGTCGCCCGCGTGCTGGACGCCGACGCCGCGCGCAACGGGGAGCACCGCGAAGGGCTCTTCCTGTCCGCGTTCGGCTTCTTCGGCCGGCTCAACGGGATCGTGACCGGGCTCGCGCTCACGTCGCTGGGCGTGTTCTTCGGCTACAACTCGGGGGCCGACCCCGGCGCCGATCCCGGGCTCGCGTTCCGGGTGTACCTGTGCGCGTACCCGTTCGTGCTGACCACGATCGGCGCGATCGCGGCGCGGCTCATCTCGGTCCCGATCGAGACGCCGCCCGAGGCGGCCGAGCCGGTCGAACCGCCTCCCCCGGACCCCGCGGACGCGCCCACCGCGGAGAGTCCCCGATGACCCGGCGCGTCGTGATCACGGCGGACGATCTCGGCCGTGAGCCCGGTTCGTCGGAGGTCATCGCCGACCTGCTCGCCGAGGGGCACGTCTCCGCGACGACGCTCATCTGCGTCTCGCCGGTCGCGGAGCGGGCCGCGAAGCGGGTCTGGGAGCTCGGCGTCGTGCCGCGAGTGCACGTGACGCTCACGAGCGAGCGCGGGATCCCGCGCTGGCGGCCCCTCGACGGCGCGGCGAGCCTCGTCGATCGGGACGGGACGCTCAGCGACGACCCGCTGGTTCTCGGGGCCCGCGGCGAGGCCCGCGACGTCATCCGGGAGGCGGACGCGCAGCTGCACTGGATGCGCGACCGGGGCCCCGTGCCCGTGGCGGCCGACTCCCATGCCGGCACCCTTTACGGCCTGCACGGCAGGTCGTGGCTGGCCGAGGCGCTGGAGTGGTGCGCGCGCCACGGCCTGGCCTTCCGGCTGCCCCGCGACCCGGAGCCGTACTTCGGCGGTCCGCTCCCGCCACCGCTCGCGGCGGCGCACGAGCGCGCCGTCGCCCTCGCCGACGCGCTGGGCGTGTCCATCCCGCAGACGATCGCGACCAACCGCCGCACGGCACACGAGCTCGGCACTTACGAGCGACTCCGGGACGACTACCTCTGCCGGCTCGCGGCCCTCCCGGAGGGTACGAGCGAGCTGTTCCTGCACCCGTCCCGCGAGGACGCGGTCACGGGACCGGACGGCATCGTACGGACCTGGGAGACGCGCCTGCTGCGTGACCCGGTGTGGCACGCCGCCCTGGAGAGCGAGGGCGTCGAGGTCGTGGGAGGCTGGTGGGCCTCCTGACCCATGAGCCGGCGGCGGTGGGGGCCGACACGGTGGCCCGCGTACTGGGCAGGATCGACGCTGCGGCGTCGCTGCGGCCGGCACAGGTCAATGGCTGCCCGGCGCTGATCCTCCGGCTCGACGGCGAGATCGACACCGTCATGGCGGTGCGCGTCGGGAACGGCCTCATCACCGGGCTCTACGCCGTACGCAACCCCGAGAAGCTGTTCCACCTGCAGCGGGAGACCGCCCTGAGCCGCTGACCCCGAGACCACCGGAATCCGGTGGCCGGGGGTTGAACGCGGGCACGCGACCTCAGTGCACGGGCCCCTGGAGCTCGCCGGTCTGGGCCGCGCGGGCCGGCAGGAGCAGGGCGGTGATGACCACGGCCACGGACAGCACCGCGCCGATGATGAAGGCCAGCCGCATGCCGTCGAGGTTGGCGAGCGCCTCGGTGACCCCCTCGGACTTCAGGACATCGGCTCGCGCGCTCATCACCGTGACCACGAGCGCGGTGCCGAAGGCCGCGGCGACCTGCTGCAGCGTGCTCAGGATCGAGCTGCCGTGGGAGTAGAGCCGCGGGGGGACCGCCCCGAGCCCGAGGGTGAACACCGGGGTGAAGGTGCCGGCCAGGCTCACCATCAGCAGCGCGTGCAGGCCGAGGATCTGCCAGTAGGGCATGGTCATCGAGACCTGGGTGAAGCCGGCGAGGGCGAGCATGATGCCGATCGCGCCCGGGATGACCAGCACCCGGCCGCCGAACTTGTCGAACAGGCGGCCGACGGTCGGGCCGAGCAACCCCATCGCCAGGCCGCCCGGCATCACGAGAAGCCCGGTCTCCAGAGCGCTGAGCCCGCGGACGCTCTGCAGGTAGAGAGGCAGCAGGATCATCGAGCCGAGCATCGCCATGAAGGCCACCGACATCATGATCAGCGCGACCGTGTAGGTGCGGTGGCGCAGGGTGCGCAGGTCCAGCAGCGGCACGCCGCGCTTCTGCAGCGACAGCTGGCGCAGGACGAAGACGGCGATGGTGACCAACCCGGCCGTCACGATGGCGGCGGCCACGCGGACGTCGCCGCCCTCGAACCGGCTGAGCCCGTAGATCAGGCCGCCGAAGCCGGCCGCGGCGGTCGCCACGCTGAACCAGTCGATGCTGCTGAACTTGGGCTCGCCGACGTTCTCCAGCCGCTTCAGGCTGCTCCAGGTGATCAGGGCGGCGATGGGGAGCACCACGGCGAACAGCAGGCGCCAGGACCCGAACTGGAGGATCACCCCCGAGACCGTCGGGCCCATCGCCGGCGCGACCGAGATGGCCAGGGTGACGTTGCCCATCACCCGGCCCCGGTCCTGCTCGGGCACCACCTGCATCAGCGTGGTCATCAGCAGCGGCATCATCACGGCCGTCCCGCACGCCTGGATGATGCGGGCGCCCAGCAGCACCTCGAACGACGGCGCGACGATGGCCAGCGCCGTGCCGAGCAGGAACAGGCCCATCGCCGTGGTGTAGGCCCGGCGGGTGGACACCCGCTGCAGGAACCACCCGGTGATCGGGATGACCGCGGCCATGGTCAGCATGAACGCGGTCGACAGCCACTGCGCGGTCTGCTCGGTGATGTGCAGCGCCACCATCAACCGGGGGATCGCGTTGATCATGATCGTCTCGTTGAGGATCACCACGAACGTGGCGAGCACCAGCAGCCGGATCACGGCCGGTGTGCGGCCCGCGGCGGCTGCCGCGGGCTTGGCGAGTGAGTCGAGCTGTGGGCTGGACACGGCACCTCTATCGGGGTCGTCGGACGAAAGGCGGTCATGGCTGGCGCCCCAGCCCTCGGTCTCACAGGAAGTCGTCGTCATGCACAGACTGACCGGCGCCACCGACAAAACTCATCGTCTCCGCCCAACATTGCGGCAAGAGGTGTGAAATGTCACCAGGTTTCCACTGGCAGTGAACGGCGATCCCCGGATCGGGCGCCCTCAGCTCGCCGCCCGCTTCAGGAGGGCGCCGATCATCGCCTCGCTGTCGGGGGTCAGCGCCGTCAGCGCGAAGGCGGTCGGCCACATGGCGCCGTCGTCGAGGTTCGCGGGGTCGTTGAAGCCGAGGGTCGCGTACCTCGCCTTGAACTTCGCCGCGCTCTGGAAGAAGCAGACCACCTTGCCGTCCTTGGCATAGGCGGGCATCCCGTACCAGAGCTTCGGCGACAGCCCCGGCGCGGCGGCCTTGACGATGGCATGGATCCGCTCGGCGAGGACGCGGTCCGCGTCCGCCATCTCGGCGATCTTCGCGAGCACGTCGCGCTCCACGTCCGCGGCGGACGCGCGGGAGCCGCGCCGCGCGGCCGTCTTCAGCTCCTGGGCGTGCTCCTTCATCGCGGCCCGCTCGTCGTCGGTGAACCCGTCGAACGTCTTGCCGGCGGCGGTGGTCGTCTTGGTGGCCTTGCGCGTTTCGTTCATGGTGAGATCTCCTTGTCTGCGAATCTTTGGCAGGGACGAGCGGTGGCGGTCAGCCCCACGCGCCGGCGATCTGCCGGGTGGTGGCGTTGAGCCGGTTGAACAGGTTGGTGACGCCGATCATCAGGATGATCGCGGCCAGCTGCTTCTCGTCGAAGTAGGTGGCGGCCCGGTCCCAGACCTCGTCGCTCACCGCGTCCGCCCGGTCGGCCAGCCGGGTCGCGGCCTCGGCCAGCGCGAGCGCCGCCCGCTCCTCGTCGGTGAAGTACGGGGCCTCCCGCCAGGCGACGACCGTGGCCAGCCGCTCGTCGCTCACGCCGGCCTTGCGGGCGGTCTTGGTGCCCGCGTCGACGCAGGAGGTGCAGCCGTTGATCTGGCTGACCCGCAGATGCACCAGCTCCAGCGTCTGACCGTCCACCCCACCGGCGTGCACGGCCTTGAACAGCTCCTGGATGGGCTGCATCGCGTCGGGCAGGACGAAGGCCGGGTTCTGCATACGTGACTGCATCGTGGTTCTCCTCTTCCGGATCGCCGCCCCGTCCCTCGGGGCGTGACTCCATCACAGCGGGACGGGCTTGCCATGACGACGGTGGTGGGACACCGTGGGACAGTTGGAACGGCGTTGGCCTGCAGCGATTTGTCCCGATAGGTTTCTTCCGCGATGGGACAGAAAGGCAGGACCCCGGTGGTGGTGCAACAGCGGACGGCCAAGGCGGACCCCCAGGACGAGCTGGCCGCCAGGCTGCGCCTGCTCCAGGAGCTGTCCGGGCGCGGCGTGCGCGCCCTCGCGCGGGACACGGGCCTCAGCTCGTCGTCCCTGTCGCGTTACCTCAGCGGCCAGTCGGTGCCGCCCTGGCCCGTGGTGATCGAGCTCTGCCGCCTGGTCAAGCGCGACCCCCGCCCGCTGCGCCCCCTGTGGGCCCGGGCGACGAACCCCCTGCCGGCGCCCCCGAAGGCGAGCCGCCAGGTCCAGCCCCCGTCGCCGCCCGCCGGCGCCCCGCGCCCGCCCCGCAACGACCTGCCGCGCGACGTGCCCGACTTCACCGGGCGCGAGGCCCAGCTCGCCGCCGTCCTCGCCGCGGTGGGCAGCAGCCGGGTGGTCGCCGTCGACGGGATGGCGGGCGTCGGCAAGACCTGCCTGGCGGTGCACGCCGCGCACCGGCTCGCCGCCGAATACCCGGACGCCCAGCTCTATCTGGACCTGCACGGGTTCACCGAGGGGCGCGAGCCGCTCGATCCCGACCCCGCGCTGCGGGCGCTGCTCGCCGCGCTCGACGTCCCGTCGGAGAAGATCCCGCAGGAGGGCGGTGTCGAGCCGCTGGCCGCCTGCTGGCGGTCGGAGCTGGCCGGCCGGCGGGCCGTCGTGGTCCTCGACAATGCCGCCGGCGCCGACCAGGTGCGCCCGCTGCTGCCCGGCGCGGGCTCCTCCGTCGCCCTGATCACCAGCCGCAACCGGTTGCTGGGCCTGGAGGAGGTGCCTCCGGTGTCGCTGGACGTGCTGACCCCGGAGGAGAGCGCGGAGCTGCTGGCCCGCGCCAGCGGCGACCCCAGCGGTCCGGACGGCCGGCTGGCCCGCGACCCGGAGGCCGCGGCCGAGGTGCTGCGGTTGTGCGGTCACCTGCCGCTGGCGCTGCGCCTGGCCGGGGCCCGGCTGCGGCACCGGCCGGGCTGGACCGTGGGCATCCTGGCCGAGCGGATCGCGGACGGGGCCAGCGAGTTCGACAGCGCGCTCGCCATGTCCGTACGCCAGCTGGACCGGGCCGAGCGCCGGATGTTCCGGTTGCTGGGCCTGTTGTCCGGGTCGTCCTTCGACGAGTACGTGGCGGCGGCGCTGGCGGACGTGCCGCTGCGCAGCGCCCGGACGATGCTGGAGGACCTGCTCGACGCCCACCTCGTCCAGCAGCCGTCAGCCGGCCGCTACACGCTGCACGACCTGGTGCACCAGTACGCGCACCGGGCCGCCGCGGAGCACGACTCCGCGGAGGAGCGGGCGCAGGCGCTGGGCCGGGTGCTCGACTACTACGTGCACGCGGCGGCCGCCGCCGACGCCGCGATGCCGTACGTGTCGGGCAGCCGCGCGCCCTCCGCGGGGCGGCCCCCGGCCGAGCTGCCCAGGTTCACCGACAAGCACGCCGCACTCGGCTGGTTCGCCACGGAGTACACGAACCTGATGGGCGTCTTCGAGCTGGCCGTCGCCACCGGAGCCGACGCGCACGTGTGCGAGCTGCCGCGCTTCATGCGGGCGTTCTTCGCGCGGCGCTGCGGCACGACGCACCTCAACGTCCTCTTCGAACGGTCGCTGGTGGCCGCGCAGCGGCTGGGCGATTCGTGGCAGCTGGCCGAGGCGCACAGCGACCTGGGCTTCGCCCGCTACAACGCGGGCCGGATGGCGGAGGCCGGCGCCGCGTACGAGGCGGCGGCGCCGCTGGTCTCCCAGGCCGGGGACACCCGCTCAGAGGCGGATCTGATCATGCGCCGCGGCCACCTGAGATGGGACGAGGGCGACGTCGAGGAGCCGTTCGAGCTCTTCCGGCGGGCGGGCGAGCTGTACGCCGCCGCCGGCTGCCCGCAGGGCGCGGCCCACGCGACCGCGGACGAGGCCTGGGCGATGCTGCAGCTGGGACAGCACGAGGAGGCGGCCCGGCTGGCCCGCGAGGTGCTGGACGTCGCGCACGCCGACCCCGCCTGGCCGGCCGCGCTGACGGCCCGGATCACCCTCGGCATGGCCATCGTCCACGAGCAGCCCGGCGAGGCCGCGCAGCACCTGCGCCGGGCCCTGGAGCTCGCCCGCGAGGACGGCCACAAGCACAACGAGGCGTGGTGCCTCAACTGCCTGGGCGTCGCCCTGCGCGAGACGGGCCGCTACGAGGAGGCGCTGGCCAGCCACCGGCAGGCGTTCACCCTCCTGGACGAGCTGTTCGAGGAACACTGGAAGATCCACTTCCTGCACGCCTACGGCGAGACCTGCCGGCTGGCCGGCCTGCCCGAGGAGGCCCTGCGCCTGCACCGTCAGGCGCTCGAGCTGGCCCCGAAGCTGGGCTACCGGCACAAGGAGGCGCTGGCCCACGAGGGGATCGCCGCCGTGCTCGACGAGACGGACCCGGCCGCCGCCGCCGAGCACCGCGCCGCGGCACAGGCCATCCGGCAGGACCTCGGACCGGCCTGACGCCGGTCGGGCCTGACGCCGGTCCAGCCGCCCAGTGCTTTCCTGGAAGGCTCCTAGAAGGCGGTGAACGTCCGGGGCGGCTCCCCGCTCAGCCGCGCGCTCTCCTGCTGCGCGACGGCCGGGGACACCTTCGGCGGCGTCCGCCTGAGCTCCGCCTCCAGCTCGGCCAGCACCGTCTCGGCCTGCTGCTTGAGCCGCTTCCTGTAGTGACTCAGATCCTCCCCGAACCTCCTGGCGGCGGGCCCGATCCACACGGTGTCACCGGAGAAGAGGGCGAACGGCTCGTCCAGCGCCGCCCCGAGCCTGGCGACGTGCTGCTCCACCTTGGCCAGCGCCTGCCGCAGCGCCTCGTAGCGGGGATTGTCCACCGGCATCTCGGTCATCGCAGCCAACCCATCTCGACGTTACGGGTACGCCTGAGGTGGGGTGGAGGAGTATGGGAGCGGCTGGCCCGACGTTCGGAACGGAGACGATGCCGATGACACCGGTGTGGCGTGGTGCGACCGCCGTGGCGCTGCTCGCCGTCCTGGCCGCCTGCTCGACGCCCGATCCCGGCCCGACGGTGGAACAGGCCGGTCAGACCCTTGAGCGGCACATCACCGAGATGATGGAGCAGACGGGTCCGGAGGAGATCGTGGTCATCGATCCCGGCGGCAAGGACGTGCCCTGCGGGTCGGACGGGGTCAAGCGCACCTACGCCGTGAGGACCACGTACAACAGGTTCGATGACCACCTCATTGCCGAGATGGCGGGAAGGCTCAGCACGACGTGGGGCTACAAGGTGCATGAGCCCTACAGCGCCGGTTCGCTCAGGACGACGCTCAAGCTTGCCCCGGCTCGTACCAGTATCACTGTGGAGACGCCCAGCGACCATGAGGCGAAGGCCGCGGGCGAAACAGACTGCATCCCGCGCGGGTAGCTCGGGAACGATCATTCTTCAGTCTCCTCCGTCCAGAACCTTCTGCAGATCGGGATCGATCGTGGTGAGATGTTTCTCCGCGTTGTCCCGTTCTCCGGCGAACTTCGAGGCCGCCGCAGCGGCCACCCTTCCCATCATCCGACGGTCGGCCTCGTTATCGACGCTGCCGTTCTCCTTCAACCAAACCAGGAAAGCCCTGGTGGCCTGCGGATTCGCGCTGATCTCCGAGTACGGCCTCAGGTGTCCGTGCTCATCGACGAGGAGTGGGTCGGTGGGAGGTTTGAACCCGACAGGAGGATCCTTCGAGGTGTAGCCCTGTCCGACGAGCCCGGCGGCGATCTCGTAGAGGGCGCCGCGCGCATGCGCCAACTCCTTCTGGTTGACGTCCGGCATCCGGAGGTCCGGCTCCATCGCGGCTGCGATGCCATCCTTGAGTCCCCAGCTGAGGAACATCCAGCCCGCCGCCGCGGGTAGCCCGCCGGCGGTGGGAAGGAACAGCATCCCGGCGTCCATCCCTTTGTCCAGAACCTGGCCGAAGCGTTCGACGTCCTCCTTGTCCTTGAGGTCCGCGGTGCCGCGGATGGCCTTCATCGCGGCGAACTGGATGCCAGCGACCGTGCCCAGCCGGGAGAAGACCTGCTCGACTGCCGTCTCCTGCTGCCGCCGGTCCGGAGGGGGGAAGGCCAGCAGGTGCCGGTCCGCTCGCACGCCCGCCTGGAAGAGCCGCTGAGTAAGCGCCGCCATGCCTCTGTTGAACGGCTCCATATGGGTATCGGTGTCGGCGAAGGTCTTCATGAACCGATAGTTGTCCGTCAGCGACAGGCGGAACATCGGGGACGTTCCGATCAGTTTGTCGTTGAAGCCGCCGAACTGGCTCGGCAGTTGCCAGTCGGGATCGATCGGAGGCGGTGTCGCGGCGAACTCCGTGGCGTACGCGCCGGCGATCTCGGCGAAGTGTTTCCGCATCGCGTCGTGCTTCAGCAGCCCCGGCCCCTGCGTGATCACCTGGAACGCGAACCTGGCCGCGTTCTCGCTGTGCGCCCCGTCCTTCTCGTCGTACACGCCCGACGCCGCCGCCAGCATGCGGCCGAACGCGTCGCTGGCGGCCGGGTCGCGCGACACGTGCGTGCTCAGCCGCGCGAGGTCCGTCACCGAGGCTCGGGCCGCCGTGGGGTTGCGGGACAGGGCGCTGAGGAAGCGGCCGGTGGTATCCACCCGGCCGGTCGGGGTGGGCTGGAGGTGGCGGCGGGCCACGGCGGTGAGCCACTGCGTGGGGAAGGTGCCTTCGCTGACGAGCCAGGACAGCGAGTCGGAGTCGATGCCCTCCCCGCCCCGCTCGATGTCGCTCATGACCTTGGGGAAGCGCGGGTCGGGAGGGGAGGCGGTGGTGGCGGCGGCGAACAGGCGGCTGAAGTCGCCCAGGATCTTCTTCTCCTCGGGCCCCACGGGGATGCCGGTCGCGGCCGGTCCGAACAGGTCGAGGATGTTCTTGGGCAGGGCCACGGTCCCCGCTGTCCCGAGCTCGCCGAAGAAGGCCGCGGCGAAGTCGGGGTCGTCCTTGCGCGCCAGCACCCGCTCCATCAGCTCCTTGAAGCGCTGGGCGGCGTCGTTCGGCCGCGGGCTGCTCATGCCGCGCTCGGCCTCCAGGGCGTACTGCCGGAAGAGCGTGCCCATGGCCGCGCCTTCGCGCCGGGACTGCTCCGGCGTGGCGAACGGCATCGCGGCCTCGTCGTACGTCACGATGCCCGGCGCCCAGCCGGGGACGCGCCTGCGGATGACGGCGTTGCGTGCCCGTAACGCCGGCACCTGCCCCCGGACCCAGCCTTCGATCTCCACGAAAGGGGTCAACGTCAGCGTGCCCGCGCCCACGCGCGTCAGCTCCGCCCTGATCGCCTGGGTCTGCTCGGCGACGACCCCGCAAGCGCGGTCCATGGCGGTGACGAACGTGTCCATGCGATCAGGGTCGATCCCGGACAGGTCGGGATTCCAGGGAACCGTCGGATGGGCCACGCGTCGCTCCTCCCTCGACCCTGGACGGTGGCCTGGGCCGGGCCGTACGACTACGTGGCACCAACCCTCCCACAGGTGAGCCGGCGACACTCGGCTTATAACCGTTCGGGTACGACGCAGAGGGTGCCGCTGGACGGACAGCCCCTTGGTGAGCGTTGACGTGGATCACCCATCGGGAGGATGATCCGCGAGTGGCGCCTGGACCGGCGCTCGCCTGCCGCGCACTCAGCTGCCGGGCGGGTGGGCGCACGATCATCGAAGACCTCACCCTTGAGCTGGACCGCGCCGAGCGCGTGGCGCTCATGGGCCCCTCGGGTTCCGGCAAGACCACGTTGCTGACCACGCTGGCCGGGCTGCTCCCGCCCGCCGCGGGCCGGGTCCTGGTCGGCGGCGTGCCCCTGGACGAGCAGCCCGAGCTCCGGGCCGGGCTCGCGCTCGTCTTCCAGTCGTACGGGCTGCTGAGCCTGCTCACCGCGGCCGAGAACGTCGAGGTGGCGCTCAGGGCGGCCGGTCGGGCGCCGCGCGAGGCGGTACGGCTGGCGGCGGAGACGCTGGAGCGGCTGCGGGTGTCGAAGTTCGCCGATCACCTGGTCGAGGAGCTGTCCGGCGGGCAGCAGCAGCGCGTCGCGGTGGCCAGGGCGCTGGCGTTGCGGCCCCGGGTGCTGCTGGCCGACGAGCCGACGGCCGAGCAGGACGAGACGCATCGGGCGCTCGTGCTGGACGCGCTGCTCGCGGCGACGGACGACGGCACCACGCTGGTGATCGCCACGCACGACCCCGAGGTGGCCGAGCGCTGCGACCGGGTGATCGAGCTGCGCGCTCTGGCCCGGCACCGGCAGTCGAGGAGCTCCCCATGAGCGGTGACCGCCTCGCCCCGGAAGTACCGCCCATGAGCGGTGACCGCCTGGCCCCGGGAGTACCGCGCATGAGCGGTGACCGCCTCGCCCGGGAGTACCGCCCATGAGCGTCATCAGGTGTGACGGGATCGTGCAGATCTACAAGGCGCAGGACGTCGAGGTCGTCGCGTTGCGCGACGTGGAGCTGGTGATCGAGGCGGGCGAGACGGTCGCCCTGCTCGGCCCCTCGGGTGCGGGCAAGTCGACGCTGCTGTGGCTGCTGGCCGGGCTGCTGCGCCCGAGCGCGGGCCGCCTGTGGCTGGACGGCACCGATCTGGGACGGCTCGACCAGCGCAGGCTGGACCGGCTGCGGGCCGCGCACATCGGCGTGATGCTGCAGAACCCGGCACGCAACCTCATCGGCTACCTCTCCGCCGCCCAGAACATCGCCTTCGCCCAGCGCGCCGTCGGAGGCAACCGGGCCCGTGCCCGCCGCCGGGCCCGCGACCTGCTGGGAAGGGTGGGCCTGGCGGGAGCGGGCGACCGTCCGGCGGGGCGGATGTCCGGCGGCGAGCAGCAGCGGCTCGCCCTGGCCGTGGCGCTGGCCAACGCGCCCAAGCTGCTGCTGGCCGACGAGCCCACCAGCCAGCTCGACGAGGAGTCGGGCGCGCGGGTGGTCGAGCTCATCAAGGACGTCGCCGCGGCCGAGGGCACGACCGCGGTCGTGGTCACGCACGACGTCGCGGTGAGCGAGGCGCTGAGCCGTACGGTGACGATCAGGGACGGCCGGGTCGGCGCGGAGGGCAGGCGCGGCGAGGACTTCGTGGTCGTCGGCCGCGAAGGAGCCGTGCAGGTGCCGCCCGAATACCACCGCCTGCTGCCGCCCGGTTCCATGGCGCGGATCGAGGAGCTCGAGGACGGCATCGCGCTCAGGAGGGCCGAACCGTGATCCTGCGCGGCCTCTGGGAACGCCGCACCCTCTCGCTGGTCGTCCTGCTGATCGCGGTCGTGCCGATCGCGTCGGCGGCCGTCGGGCCGATCTACTCGGCGGCGGCCCGCACGACGATCGCCAGGGACGCGGTGCGGGCGGCGCCGCTGGAGGGGCGCGGCTGGCGGTACACGACGGCCGCGGGCGGCATCGAGGCCAAGGTGGCGGCGTTCACGGCGGGCGCGGACTTCACCGGCCCGCCGGTGCTCGGGATGGAGGCGAGCAGCGGCCGGCCGGGCGACCGGCGCGCGTACTCGCTGATCTGGCAGGACGGGCAGTGCGACCACCTGCCGTTGGTAAAGGGCGCCTGCCCGCGCGCCGCCAAGGAGGTGCTGGCCAGCCAGGCGTCGGGGTTCAAGGTGGGGCAGAAGCTCACGCTGTCGGCCGTGGTGAACGTCGAGTACACCCCGACCGGGCGGAAACCGGCGGCGCTGACCGTGGTCGGGATCTATCGGCCGGGGCCGGCCGGTGATCCGTTCTGGTGGGGCAGGACGTTGTTCTCCCCGGACGGGGAGCCGAGCCGGGACAAGGCGGACGCGCTGTTCACCGTGCCGGAGACGCGGCTGGAGACGTACAACATCTCCGGTGACGCCGGCGGGACGGGGGACGGGGCGGGCTGGACCGACTACGCCATCGTCCCCATCGTCGCGGACCGGCTGGACGGGACGGACGTGGCGAAGCTGGCCGCGATGCAGGCCGCCGCCGAGTCCGCGGGCCGGAACTCGGGCGACACCGTGTTCTCCCGGATGGGTGACACGGTCAAGGTCATGCTCGCGGGCACCGGTTCGCTGGGCGTGCCGACGCTCCTGGTGATCGCGCAGTTGGTCGGGCTGGGCTGGATGTTGCTCTTCCAGACCGTGGGCGACCTGGTCAGGGCGCGCGGCGCGGAGATCGCGCTGGCCCGGCTGCGCGGGCACGGGCGGGCGCGGGTGTGGCTGTTCGCGCTGGCCGAGCCGCTGCTGCTGCTCGCCGCCGCGGTGCCGCTCGGGCTGCTGCTGGGGCAGGCCGCGGCGGGCGCGATGATCGGCGCGCTGCTGCCCGCGGGGATCCCGGTGTCCTTCCCGCCGGACGCCGCGCCGGCCGGGCTCGCGGCGATGCTGGGCGGCGTGCTGGCGGCGGCGTCGGCCGCCTGGCGTACGGCGACGCGGCCGGTCACCGAGGAGTGGCGGCGCACGCCCCGCCGTACGGCCCGGGGCTGGGTGCTGGACGCCGTGGTCCTCGCGGTCACCGCGGTGGGTCTGGTCGAGCTGCTGGCCACCGGCGTGATCACGGACGTGTCGGGACGCAGCTCGGGTGCGCTGGCGGTGCCCGGGCTGGTCGCGCTGGGCGTGGCGCTGCTGGCCGGCCGGGCGTTGCCGGTGCTGGCCAGGGGGCTGTTCGGGGTCACCAGACGGCGGGGCGGGCTGGGGCCGTTCCTGGCGTTGCGGCAGGTGGCCAGGGGGCCGGTGGCCGCGGGCAGCGTGATCGTGCTGGGGGCGGCGTTCGGGCTGGCCACGTTCGCGGTGTCGGCCTGGAGCGCCACGTCGGGCGACTACGCGGAGACGGCGCGCTTCCACAACGGCGCGGCCACGGCGATCACGGTCCGGCCGGTCGAGCCGAGCAGGCTGATCGCCGCCGTGGCGGCCGCCGACCCCGGCGGCAGGACCGCCGCGCCGGTGGTCAAGGTGCCGGGCCCGCCGCAGCTGATCGCCTCGGACCCCGCGCGGCTGGCCGCCGTGGGCGCGGCCTGGCGACCCGGCCTGGCGGGCGGCGTGTCCCTGGCCCAGGCGGCCGCCAAGCTGCCGACGCCGGCCGCACCGCGGGTGTGGGTGCGCGGCGACAGGTTCCGCGCCGAGGTGGCGCACGACCGGCCGCCGAAGGGCTGGACGATCAAGCTGTCCGTCACGTTCCGGGTGCCGGGCCAGCTGCGGCCTGCCCAGTTCCCGCTCGGCGAGCTGACCGGACGCTCCGGGGTGCACGAGTGGAACCTGCCGCCGGCCTGCGAGCGGTCCCGGTGCGAGTTGCGCGCCTTCCGCGGGGAGCCGCTGCCGCCGGCGCAGTTCGAGGAGTCGGCGTTCGTCCGGGTGACCGTCACCGGCATGGCGGTACGCGAGCAGGGCCGCTGGCGGTCCCTGGCCATGCCGCCGTGGTGGAACAACGAGAACCCGCTCCAGCGCGACGGCACGTTCGCGATCACCATGGTCGACAACCAGACGCTGCGCCCCGCCACGTACGACCCGCAGCCGCCGGCGGTCGCGGTCGGGCAGATCGGCACCAGCGCGGTGCCGGGGCTCGACAACGCCTTCGCCGGCCCGGTGCGCACCGCCGTCGCGTCCGCCGCCGCACCGGGCCTGACCGACGTGGGCGTCCTGATGAACCTGGAGCAGGCCGACCGGATGGCGTACGGGGTGCACGAGAAGGCCGTCCACCAGGTGTGGACCGGTCTGGCCGACACGGCCGCGCTGGAACGGGCCCTGGAGCGAGAGGGGTTGTCGGTGGTGTCGCGGCGGCACGTGACCGACCTGACCGCGTCGTTCGCCGGGCAGGGGCCGGGGCTGGCGCTGTTGCTGCTGCTGGCCTCCGCGCTGGCGGCGGCCGCGCTGGCACTCGGGCGCACGGTGCTCGCGCTCCACACGGCGGCCAGGAGGCGCGCGTACGAGCTGGCCGCGCTGGAGGCGTCCGGCGCCAAGGTGGCGGCGCTGCGGGTGGCGCTCCTGCTGGAGCAGGCGATCACGGTGGCCGCGGGCACCCTGGCCGGGCTGCTGGCGGGACTGGTGGCGGCCCGGGCGGCGCTCGGCAGGATCCCGCAGTTCATCGAGGCGCCCGTCACGCCGCCGCTGCCGCACGACGTGGCGGCCACGCCGGTCGCCCTCGTGATCGGCGCCGCCCTGCTGATCAGCCTGCTGGCCGCGGCGGCGGTGTCGGAGCTGCTGCTGCGCGGGATCCGCGTGGAACGCCTGCGCGACGCCCCCGCCTGACCGCGCACGGCCCAGGGTCCCGAGCACGTCAGCGCCTGCTATCTCTCCTGATGATGGGCTTTGCTGGGATTGCACGTTTCCGCTGGACCGCCGCCCCCGTTGACTGGTGAGTGAGCAGCCGGCGCATTGTGCGCCGCTGTCACCGTGAGGCGGTCGCGATGCCCCTGGACGCGGAGGGAACGAAAGTAGCGGCGCGGGCGGGCCTGAACGGTCAGGCACCGCGCTGTGATCACATGAACGCGCTTCCGGTCGCGGAATCCACGAAACGCGAATGCCAGGCGTGCCCGGTCGCCGACCACGCCTGGACGCGGTTGCTGGTGTGCCTGAGCTGCGGCTGGGTGGCCTGCTCCGATGACGCGCGGGGTGGCGGCCACGCCCGCGCCCACTACGAGGAGACCGACCACCCCGTGGTCGCATCCCTGGAGCCGGGGTCGACCTGGCGCTATTGCTACGTGCACCGACGAAACGTATAAAACGAGACGAAAGAGACTTCATGGCTATCACCGAACCAGCGGTGGAGCGCCGTCAGGACTACGACGGCTCCGCACCGTTCCCCGGAGCGGAAGAGCACGATCCCGCTTCCCGACCACAGGTGGCACTGACGGCCGCGATCGTCGTGCTGCCGTTCGTCGCCCTCGGCCTGGTGATCGTCCTGGCGTGGGGGCGGGGCGTCGCGCTCACCGATCTGCTCGTGGCCGCGATCCTGTACGTGGTGACCGGTCTGGGGGTGACGGTCGGGTTCCATCGGCTGCTCACCCATGCCTCCTTCACCGCCCGGCCGTGGTTGCGCGTGACGCTGGCGGTCGCCGGGTCGATGGGCTTCCAGGGGAACGTGATCGACTGGGTGGCCGTGCACCGTCGCCATCACGCGTTCACCGACCGGCCGGGCGATCCGCACTCCCCCTACCGGTACGGCACCGACCTTCGCGGGCAGCTTCGGGGGCTTGCCCACGCCCATCTGGGCTGGCTGTTCACCGACGACCGGACCCCGGCCGACCGGTACGCCCCGGACCTGCTGGCCGAGCCGGCCATGCGGCGCGTCGCCCGCGCCTTCCCCGCGTTGTGCGCGCTGTCGCTGGCGCTGCCGTTCCTGGCCGGGTGGGCGTTCTCCGGCACCCTGTACGGCGGCCTGACCGCCTTCCTGTGGGCCGGGCTGATCCGCATCGCGCTGCTCCAGCACGTCACCTGGAGCGTCAACTCGCTCTGCCACGTCATCGGCGACAGGCCCTTCAAGACCCGGCGCCACGACCGCTCGACCAACGTGTGGCCGCTGGCCCTGCTGTCCTTCGGCGAGAGCTGGCACAACGGCCACCACAGCGAGCCCAGCTGCGCTAGGCATGGTGTGGATCGTGGCCAGGTCGACCCGTCCGCCGCCATGATCCGCCTGTTCGAGCGGGCCGGCTGGGTGAGCGACGTGCACTGGCCCGACGCCGGCCGCGTCCAGCGCCGCCGCGCCGGCCCGCCACCACCCGACGGTGCCCCCGCCCCGAACTGACTGACGCCCCGGGTCTGTCGCGGATCAGGCGCGCTCCAGTACGGCACCTGGCACCTAGAGTGGGGGAAATAGCCCGTGATGGGTGCCGCCCGGGTGGGAAGGGGTGGCGGGCATGGAGTTGCGTCAGTTGCGCTATTTCGTGACGCTGGCCGAAGAGTTGCACTTCGGCCGGGCGGCCGCCCGCGAGCACATCGTGCAGTCCGCGTTGAGCCAGCAGATCCAGCGGCTGGAACGTGAGCTGGGCGTGCGCCTGCTGGACCGCAGCACCCACCACGTCGATCTGACGGCGGCGGGTGCGGCCTTCCTCGTCGAGGCGCGTCAGATCCTCGATCACGTGGGCCGGGCCGGGCAGGCCGCGCGCAACGCCGTCACATCGGCGCCCACGCTGCGTGCCGGCATCATCGACGCCGGCTACGACACCATGCCGCAGATCCTGCGCGAGCTCCAGCGCGGCCACCCCGGCATCACGATCCATCAGGTCGAGGCGGGCACCTCCGAGCAGTACCGGCAGCTGGCCGACGGCCGCCTGGACATCGCCATCGGGCACGCCTCCCAGGCGCCGGCCGAGGTGACCTCCAAGCTGATCAGGCTCGATCCGCTGGGCGTGCTGGTGCCCGACGAGCACCGCTTCGCCGGGCTCGACGGCGTGTCCGTGGCCGCGCTCGCCGATGAGCGCCTGCTCCTCGGCGAGGAATCGCAGACCCCGGAGCTCAACCAGTTCGTCCTCACGCTGTGCCGCTCGGCCGGGTTCGCGCCCACCGTCTACGAGGGCACCGTGCAGAGCAGCCGCGCCGCGGCCGACCTCGTCCTCCAGCACCGCTGCGTCTACTGCGTCCCTTCCTCCTTCCGTACCTCCAACCGGCCGGGCACCATCTGGCGGCCGCTGATCGAGCCCGCCACCCGCTACCCCTGGTCACTGCTGTGGCACGAGGCCAACCCCTCCTCTCACATCGCCACCGTCATCGGCAGCGCCCGTGACCTGGCCGAGCGGCTCGGCTGGCTGGAACCCCTCGGTCCCGCCGCCGGATCGGCGCCCGGCGAAAGCACTCCGAGCGCCGTCAGCTCCGGTGATGAGCCCGCCTGAGGAACGCCGCGCCTGGAGCAGCCGGTAGGATCGCGGGTCCCGGAGCACTCAGGCTCCGCGCGTTCGCCGGGACGCCGCCGTCCGGCGGTGTGTGCCGGTCGGGCGCACCGATGGAGAGCGAGACACCGTATGAGTAGCGCTCGCGAGAACGACAACCAGGTGGACGAGGCTCCGGACAGCCGGAGCGAGATCGACGAGCGGCCCGGGCATGCGGCCAACGCGCAGTGGCTCAAGGACAACCCGGACGCGATGCCGCAGGTGGACGCGGGGCGTTGGGCCGTGTACGACCGCGCGGGCCGCCTGTGCGGCCACCTCGTCGGCGATGGTCCGACCCGCGACACCCGCTTCCGGGCGGTGGCCGCCGACGACGAGTGGATGCCCGCCGGTTCTCCGGGTGGCACGGGCATCACCCTGCACGACGCCGGCGCGCACCTTCTCGACGCTGCCACGGGCGGCGATCCAGGCGACGACACCTGATCGGACAGAGCAGGCGAAGAGCCGCAAAAGTGCGAAATTAAACGCGCACCCGTTCCCGCATTGGTCAAAGAAAGGCGCAACTTTGGTTCGCTGGTAAATCGGGAAGGATATCCCTTGGGCTGAATGCGCCCTGTGTTGTTCCGTACGGACATCGCCCCCGGCGATGATGGGACAGCCGGGCCTGACCTGCCCGCCCGCCGGGCGCGCGCCTTCTGACAATGCGCCTGAATTCCCGGCGGGAATCGCATTCCAGGGTCGCGCGATCCGCTCGTGCGGGCGAGTGCCGGGAGGGGAATCCACATGACCAGACAGCAGGAGCGCGTTGCCGGGGAAACTCCGGCGGTGCGCGAATCACCCGCGACCGAGCAGTACGAGCGTTATGTCGGAGGCACCCCCGAGAGAGAACGGGTGATCTTCGAACGGCTGGCCCGCGACCTCATGCGGGTCCAGTTGAAGATCCAGCGACGCAGCGGCGCCCCCGGCATAGAGCGGGCCTTCCACGCCAAGGCGATTCTCGGCGTCGAGAACGCCAGGATGACGTTCCGCCAGGACCTTCCGGAAGACCTGCGGACCGGCTTCGCCCAGCCTGGCGCCGAATACCCGGTCACGGTGCGGCTGTCCAACGCCTCCGGCACCCGCAGGCCGGACTTCGCCCCCGATCTGCGCGGCGCGGCGCTGCGGGTCCAGGTGGGGCCGGATCAGGCCCACGACCTGCTGATGACGAACTATCCGGTCTCCCACGCCCGCGACGCGCGCGAGTTCGTCGCGTTCGCGCGGGCCATGGCCGGTGCGGACTCGACCCCGCGCAGGGCGATCGGGGTGTTCGTCAAGCTGCCGCTGGCGGTCGGCTGGTCCGCGGCCGCGCGCATGCGGCGGAACGTGACCGAGGGAATCAGGCACCAGGTACGCAGCCTCGCGCTCGAGACGTACTGGAGCCGCGGTGCGATCCTGTGGGGAGCTGCCGGGCCGGTGCGCTACCGGCTCCGCCCGGCCGCGGGAGCGCCGGCGGCGCCGCCCGCCTCGCGGAGCGACCCCGACTACCTGAGCCACGAGCTGGCCGCCCGGCTGGCCAGGGCGGACGTCGTCTTCGAGCTGTGCGTGCAACGCTACGTGGACGCCAGGAGCACGCCCATCGAGAACGGCGCGACCGACTGGCCGGAGGAGGACACCCCCGCCATCCCGGTGGCCACGCTGACCATCCCGCGCCAGGACCTCGACACCGCCGACGCGCGCGCCGTCGCGCTCCACATCGACCAGCTCGCCTTCGACCCGTGGAACACCACTGACGAGTTCCGTCCCCTCGGCAACCTGAACCGCGCGCGCAAGGCCGCCTACGAGGCCGGCAGCGCCCACCGCCGCGGCCTGCGCTTCGTCACGCCGCCGCCGGGGCGCAACGTCGTCGTCGGCGAGCTGCTGCAGCGCGGCTTCGGCGCCCTCAACCGGGCCGTCCCGTGGCACAAGCTGCCGACCTGGCTGGGCCTGCTCAACATCCAGGCCATCCGCCAGGTACTGCGCCGCGACAACCTCATCGACACCGAGACCCGCGACGCCCCGCCGGCGGCCCACCCGGTGCCGCCGCCCATCGACGAGCACCTGCGGACCCGCCGCACGTACGACGGCAGCTACAACGACCTGTCCGCGCCGGCGATGGGCGCGCTGGGCTCGCCCTTCGGCCGTAACCTGCCGCCCGTCTACCGGCCCGACCTCTTCGACGTGCCCAATCCGCTGGTGGTCAGCAGGGAGCTGCTGCACCGCGACACCTTCATCCCGGCGCGCTCGCTGAACATCCTGGCCGCCGCGTGGATCCAGTTCCAGGTGCACGACTGGGTCGACCACAAGCGCCACCCGGTCGGTACGAAGAGCGTCGAGGTGCCGCTGCCACCCGGCATGACCTGGACCAACACCCCGGGCGGCGCGCCGGAGACGGTCATGCGCTTCGCCGAGGACCAGGGCGTGCGCCTGCCGGGGAGCGCGGGGCCGCCGATCCTGAGCGCCAACGCCGCCTCCCACTGGTGGGACGGCTCGGAGGTCTACGGCGGGGACGAGAGCGTCGCGAAGTCCCTGCGCGAGCCGGGCGGCGGCGCGGCGCTGCACCTGGAGGACGGGCACCTGGCGCCCGGGCCGGACGGCATCCCGATCACCGGGTTCCGGGAGAACTGGTGGCTCGGGCTCAGCGTCATGCACACCCTCTTCGCCCGCGAGCACAACGCGGTGTGCGAGGCCCTGCGCGGCGAGTACCCCAGCATGGACGAGGACACCGTCTACCACGTGGCGCGGCTCGTCGTCTCCGCCCTGATCGCCAAGATCCACACCGTGGAGTGGACGCCCGCGATCCTCGCGACCGATCTGATCGACATCGGGCTGAAGGCCAACTGGGCGGGACCGCCGCGGAACTGGCTGACCCACCTCGGGCTGTGGCTGACCGACGAGCACGCGCTCAAGGGCATCCCCGACACCCTGCCGGACCACCACGAGGTGCCCTACTCGCTCACCGAGGACTTCGTCACCGTCTACCGCATGCACCCGCTGATCCCCGACGACTACCGCATCGCCGACCACGCGTCCGGGCGCACGCTGCGCACCCTCGGCTTCGACGACGTGCAGGGCCCGGCCACGGAGACCGTCATGCGCGGGGTGGGCCTGGCGAACTCGCTCTACTCGTTCGGCATCGCCCACCCGGGGGCGATCACGCTGCGCAACTTCCCGCGCGCGCTGCAGGCGTTCGAGCGGAACGGGGAGATCATCGACCTGTCCGTGGTGGACCTCGTCCGCACCCGCCGCCGCGGCGTGCCGCGCTACAACGACTTCCGCGCCGGGCTGCACAAGCCGCGCCTGCGACGCTTCGAGGACCTCACCTCCGACCCGGACGCGCTGGCCCGGCTCAAGGACGTCTACCGCACGGTCGACGACATCGACACCGTGGTGGGGCTCTTCGCGGAGAACCCGCCCGAGCGTTTCGGCTTCAGCGACACGGCGTTCCGCATCTTCATCCTCATGGCCAGCCGCCGCCTGCAGAGCGACCGGTTCCTCACCGTCGACTTCCGGCCCGAGATCTACACCCCGCTGGGGCTGGACTGGATCGAGCGCAACGGCATGACCAGCGTCATCCTGCGGCACTGCCCTGAGCTGGCGGGCCACCTGCCGAGAACGGCGAGCGCCTTCGCGCCCTGGCGCCCGGCCACGCCGGAAGGGCCCGAGAGGCCCGCGCGCGCCTGAGGGAACGAGCGAAAGCGAGAGCCACCATGCACATGAAACCGGCGACCAGGCAGGACGGGCTGCGGGAGCTCATGTCGCGGCCCCTGCTGGAGACCATCTGGAAGCGGCGGACGCACCGGGTCAGCCGGGGCGCGTCCGTCCCGGCCGGTTCGATGAGCTACCGCTCGCCGCACCCGCCGATGCCGCTGACGGAGTTGGAGGAGGCGGTGCTCATCGCGCTCACCGGCTGTTCCGGCCTCACCATGCCGGACCGGCCGTTCGAGGACCCGCGCGACGGCGAGCCCATCATGGCCAAGCCGAACCTCACCATGGCCGGTCGTACGGCGGGCAGCCCCGACAACGCCCAGGGCACCCACTTCTTCATGATCAACGACACCGGCACCTACTACCTGAGGAAGCTGCCGCCCTCCCCGGACCTGCCCTTCGACGCCGGCACCCTGGTCGAGCGGGCCCGCCAGGCGAAAGTGCGGGTCCTGCCCCACCGGCTCGACGTCGGCGACGGCCTGCGGGACTTCCCGGCCTACCTGGACTCCAACCGCTTCCTGTCCAACCTCCCCGGCACCACGCTCTTCCTGCCCGTGGTGGATCTGTCCCACCAGTACATCAACGGGCTGATGTACCTGCTCACCCAGCCAGAGGGAGCCCGGCCGGTCCTCGTCGACGACCGCAACTTCTACCGCCCGGCGGGCGTGCGCAAATGGATCAGGAACCGGTTCCTGAACCGGGACCTCAAGCTGCCGCTCGGGGCCCTGGGCCCGATGCGCACCCAGGTCGAGGCCGACCTGCTCCTGCAGAACCTGATGCTGACCGCGGACGCCATGGGCCTCGGCGCCTGGATCCACGCCACGATCCACCCGCAGATCATGCTCGGCGACCCGAAGTTCTCCCGCGCTTACGGCCGGATGCTCGGCTTCGACTTCGTCACGCCGCGCTTCCGCCTCGCCGACGTGCTGCGCTGGCACGTTCCACTGCCGAAGTACGCCGCGCTGCGCTCGCACCCGGTCGGCCTCCGGGCCGGCGGGGAACACCTCATCAAGGCCGCCTGCCCGCCCTACCACCCCTCGATGGCGGCCGCCGTCGAAAGCGTCGTGCGGGCGAAGTTCGGCCCGGGCGGCGTCTACAGCGACGAGAGCACCTTCGCCCGCATCTACAAGGGCGACTACGGACGTCGTTACCTGGCCGAGGCGGGCGAGTACGACCGGCCGGTGATCGAGTGCGTACGGGACATCTGCACGTACATCCACGACACGCACGGACGGTTCCCCGCGCACACCGACGCCATCCACGTGCCCGGCATCTGGCTGCAGGCACACCACGTCGAGCCGGAGTACTACGAGCGGTTCTTCGCCGACGGGACGACCGACGCGCACGTACAGCACGCCGAGCGGTGGCACGCGTAGCCGCGCGCTCCATCCGGTCGGCCGAGGAGGGCGACATGAAGGTTTACCAGGCCATCGTCAAAGGGCTGGAAGACGTCGGCGTGCGGGCCGCCTTCGGCGGCGCGGGGGAGAACGCGGCCGGCCTGATGCTGGCGCTGAAGCACTCGCCGCGGATCCGGCCGATCATCACCCGGCACGAGCAGGCGGCGTCGTTCATGGCGTGCGGGTACGCGATGTACACCGGCGAGCTCGGCTTCTGCTTCGCCACGGCCGGGCCGGGGGCGTTCAACCTGTTCTCCGGCCTGGCCATGGCGATGTCCGACTCCTACCCGGTCCTCGCCGTCTCGGGGTACGCGCCCAGGAAATGGCAGGGATGGGGCTCGCTCAACGAGACCTCGGGCCTGAACGGGACACCCGACTCGCAGGCCATGTTCGCGGCCACGACCAAGAAGTCCTTCCTGCTGGAGGATGCCGCGGACACGTGCGACGTGCTGGAGGAGGCGGTCAACCTCGCCTTCGCGGGGCGGCCGGGGCCGGTGCACATCCACGTGCCCCTGGACCTGACGGAACGCGGCGTCGAGGTGGCGAACGTCCGGCCCGTCCGCCTCGACGTCGCGCCGGTCCTGCCCGACCCGGCCCGCGTGGAGGAGATCGCGTCGGTGCTGGCCGAGGCCATCACCCAGGGTCGGCGCGTCGTCGCGCTCGCCGGGTTCGGCGCCGTCCGCAGCGGCGCGGGCCCGGAGCTCAAGCGGTTGATCGAACGCTTCCGGATCCCGCTGCTGACCACGCTCGACGGCAAGGGCATCGTCTCGGAACGGCACCCGCTGTCGGTGGGCGTCTTCGCCGACAGCGGTCACGCCGCCGCCTGGAAGGCCTTCCGCGAGGCCGACGTCGTGTTGTGCGTCGGGAACTCCCTCAACCAGCACGCCACGTTCAACTACCGCGAGGACCTGTTCGACGGCAAGCTGCTCATCCACGTGAACATCTCGGAGACCGAGTTCCGCAAGGCGTACAAGCCTGACCACGCGCTGCTGTCCGACGCGCGCCCGGCGGTGGCGGCCATCGCCGACGCGCTGGAGGGGAAGGTGGGCGAGGTGCCGCCCGCCGAGGTCGAGGGCAGGGACTACGAGACCAGGCACATCACCCACGTGACCGGGAGGATCCACCCGGGCGAGCTCGCGCAGGCGATCGGGCGCATGCTCCCGGAGCGCGGCGTGCTGCTCGCCGACGCCGGGGCGCATCTGGCGTGGCTCGGCTACTACGTCGACGTGGAGGAGGGCCAGAACTTCCGCAAGGCCGGCTCGTTCGGGCCGATGGCCGGGCACGTCAACGGCGCGATCGGGGTGAAGGTCGCGCAACCGGAGCGGACGGTCGTCGTCGGCTGTGGCGACGGGTGCTACTCCCTGTCCGGCTTCGAGCTGATGACGGCCGTCGAACACGACATCCCCGTCATCTGGGTCATCTTCAACGACGGGGAGTTCAAGCTGATCAAGCTCTACCAGCTTTCGACGTACCTGGAGAGCGGGCTCGTCGAGTTCGACAACCCCGACTTCGCGGCCTACGCGCGGGCGTGCGGCGCCGACGGCCACCGCGTGGAGACGCTCGAGGAGTTCGAGCACGCCTTCCGCGCGGCGCTGAGCTCGGGCCGGCCCACGGTGATCGACGCCAGCATCACCCGGTGGGCCGTCCCGCACTACAGCCCCTCACCCGAGGGCGTGATCGCCGGCCTGGTCGAGACCCTCGAAGACCGCCTCCGCTCCAGCAGCCCTCCGGACTAGCACGAAGCGCCGGTCCTCGGCGACGCCGGCCACCGTCCGTCCCGCCGCTGTCACACCGGGGCCGGAGAGGTGAGCGTGCCACCGATCACCTGGGCGACCTCGGGGTGGGCGAGATACTCCTCGATGTCGTGGGCCCGGCCCGCCGGGTTGGCGACGGGCGTTTCGGCCAGCTCCCCCTCCCAGTGGTCGCCCAGGGGACAGCCGATGGCGACCGGGTCGATGGGGCACCAGACGTTGAACCAGCGGGCCACCCGGCCGGGACGGTGGGGCCCGCCGGACAGCAGGCGCTCATGGACGCTGTCCAGGCCGAGCGGGCTGCCGGTCGTGACGAGCAGTTCGACCTCGACCTCCGGGGGCAGCCGGGTGAGCAGGTCCATGCCGACGATCGTGCCCAGGCTGTGGGTGACCAGCGCCAACCGGCCGGTACGCGGCATCGTCTGGAGGACGCAGTCCAGCACCGCCTCCCGTACCCGCTGGTCGTCGAGGTAGGCGGCGACATCCCCGAAGATCGCGGCGATGAGCAGCCGGTCCAGGTCGGTGGTGTCGGCCAGCCAGCTCAACGCCTGGTGCACGGCATCGCTCAGCCCTTCCTCCCCGACCGGCCGCGGCTCGGGCATGCCGGTCCGGGCCGCCGCCTCGGTGATCAGCTGCTCGTACAGCCGGCGCGCGCCGCCGGGCTGCGGCGCGGCAGCCTCCACGGGATCGCCGAGGGCCTCCCGGGCGAAGGTGGGCAGGGTCTCCAGCGCTCCCATGGCCTGGACGAGCCGGGGCGCGTAGAAGGGGAACCAGACGTCGTCCGGCGTGATGGTGTCCAGCCCCGCGCGGGTGAGGCCGCCGTTCAGCCCGGCGGTCCAGTAGCGGCGCAGTCGCTCGGGATCGTGTCCCTGCTGGCCGCGGCCATGGAGGAAGACCAGGTGTACGGATCCGCCGAACGCGGTCGGCCGGGACACCAGCCCGGCACCGGGCACGCCGGCCTGCAGCGGCCCGGCGCTCGCCTGGGCGCCCGTCTCGACGGGAATCCCGTCAGCCGAGGGGGCAGGGGGCGGCACCAGGCCGGCGGCGGCCGTTCGCGCGGCGGCGCCGCCCTGGGGCCCGTCCTGGGGCCCGGCTTGGGGTCCGGTCTGAGGCCCGGCTTGGGGCCCGTCCTGAGGCCCGGCTTGGGGCCCGTCCTGAGGCCCGGCTTGGGGTCCGATCTGTGGCTCGGCCTGGGGTCCGGTCAGGAGCCCGTCCGGGTGCTGGTCCTGGAGGCCATCCGAGGGACGGTCCTGGAGGCCATCCGAGGGACGGTCCTGGAGCCCGTCCAGGGGGCGGTCCTGGAGTCCGGACTCGCGTCCCATCTCGGCCAGGAGCGCCCGCCGGTCCCCGTCGAGCGGCAGCGCGGCGAGGTGCTTGAGGATGACGCTGATGCGCACGCCCTCGTTGGAGACCCAGTCCACGGCGTCGTCGCCGTCCCCCTCGCGCCACACCTGCCCGTCGTGCCGCAGGATCCGGCCCTGGTCGTCCGTTCTGGGGACGCCGCTGTGGTGCAGCGCCGTCACCTCCCACTGGTCGTTGAAGACCGGGGAGCCGGAGCTGCCGGGCTCGGTGTCGGTCTGGTACTGGAGGAAGTCGTCCAGCCGGGCCTCCAGCCGGTTCTCGCGGATGGAGATCTCCTTGAGCCGGCCGCTGGGGTGGCCGATGATGTTGACCGGCTCCCCGATGACCAGCTTGCCCCGCTGGACGCTGAGCCGGTTCCAGCCGAACGTCTCGCCCACGGGCCGGCCGTCGGCGCCGGGGCTCACCAGGACCAGGGCGAAGTCGAGGTCGTGGTCGGCGACGAAGAGGGCATCGGGCTCGAGGAAGAACCGCCGGGCCACGTCGGGGGCGTTGTCGACGGTCACCTGGGCGTCGAACTCCACGATGGCCGAGCGCGCCACCGTGACGTCGGGGAACACGTGGTGGTTGGTCAGCATCAGTCTCGGCGACACCAGGAAGCCGGTGCCGATCGGGATCTCGCGGCCGTTCTCGCAGACGGAGATCCGGGCGACGGTCCGCGCGGCCCGCGCGCCCCGGGGCAGGAAGCTCCACGCCTGCAGGTCCTTGGCCACCCCGAGGATGCGCTCGTACATCCTGGGACGGTCGAGGACGTCGGGCCGGGTGGCCTCCAGTGCCGCCTCGACGGGGATGCCGTTGCGCTGGATGAGGCGGGCGGTGCGGGTGGCGAGCATCTCCGGCGTGTCGGGGAACGCCTCTCCCCGCTCGCGCCTCCGCCCGGCCTCGTCGCGCTCGGAGCCGCTCCAGCGATACCGTACGGCGGCGGCCTTGGTGTGTTCGACCCTGTTTTCCCGGACTTCTGCAGATATATCCATAACAGTCTGCCGCTTCAGAGTTCCCGGTGATTCTCTCGCATACAGGGACATGTCACATTAAATATGCATGTCGCGGCGAGGCGTCGTCCAGCGGTCGCGGATTAGTTGGCGGTGAATTGACCCTTCGGCGGAGCTTGTTCGCTTTGCAACTGTCTTCGCATAATTCGCGGTATCTTTTCCGATATTTTGCCGGGCCGGGGCTAGGCTGGATGAGGAAAGCGAAGGGGGAGTCTCATGGGGAGAAACGTGGACTTTGTCTCCGTCGAGTCGCTGGACAGGCGGGCCCAACAGCTGACCCGGGCCGAGCTCGAGCGGCTGGAGGAACTGTCGCCCACGATGACCGGTGATGACGAACAGTAACCATGTCGCGTCTCCGTACGCCGTGCGGGCCGCCCGGCCCGGAAGAGGCTGGCCGGGTGTTCGGCGCGGTGGAGCGGGCGGTGCCGCCTGCCGAGGCCGGAAGGCGGGCGGCGGCGGCACTGGCCGCGCTGGGGCTGCGGGCCCGGCTGGAGGACACGGGCGGGGGCCGTGATCCGACCGCCTGGTGGTGCCGGTTGTTCGGCGGCGCGCAGGACGACTTTCCGCTCGCGTGCGGGATGGGGAAGGGCCGGCCGGAGGAGGCCCGCCTGGGGGCGCTGTTCGAAGCCGTCGAGCACTACCTGACCGGCCCCGCCGGATTCGACCCAGGAGCCGTGGAGCCGGCCGCGCCGGCCGCGATCGCCGCCGGGCCGCTGCGCGACGACGCCTGCGCGCTGCTGCTGTCGCGGATGTCCGGCCGGCGGATGGCCTGCCTGCGCTATCGCGCGCTCTCCGGGCCCGGGGAGGCGCTGATGCCGATGTTCCTGTCCGCCCCCTGGTACGTCGAGACCGGCTCCGCCGCGCTGCGCGAGCTGGCGGGCGACGACTGCGACTACGCCCACCTGATGCGTTACAGCTGCAACAGCGGCTCGGCCGTCGGCGTCACGCCGGCCGAGGCGCTGCTGCACGCCCTCAACGAGGCCGTCGAGCGCGACGCCCTGTCGCTGCTCCTGGTGCGGGCCTTCCTGGGCGGGGAGCCGCTGCGGCCCGCGCTGATCGACCCGTGGACGCTTCCCGGCGACCTCGCGCGGGCGCACGCCACGGCGGAAGAGCTGACCGGGTCAACGGTGCACCTGCTGGACATCACCAGTGACATCGGGGTCCCGACCATGCTGGCCTACACCGCCCCCACCTCCCGCCGTCCGCACCGGCGCGGTGCCGGGACCTCGCTGGACCCGGCCTACGCCGCCTGGCGCTGCCTCGCCGAGCTCGTGCAGACCACCCTGGGCGAGCGCCTGCCGGATCCCGGTGTGCGGGCGCGCGGTGAGCCGTCCGCGCTGGCGGCGCACCCCACCCTGCACGCGTGCGGGCGGTTCGATCTCACCGGTGCCCTGCGACAGGCGCGCGTGGTCCCCTTCCCCCGGGCCGCTGGTGCGGCCGGGGCTCCCGGCGACCAGCTGCGCAAGGTGGCCGCGATGGTAGGGGCGCGGGGCGGCTCGGTCTACTGCCGTACGGTGTGCGCCCTCCCCGGCGGGGTCACCGCCGTGCACGTGGTCGTGCCGCTCCTGGAGCGGTTCATGCTGGTCACCGACGGTAACCTCGTCGTCCCCGGGAGCCGGGGCCGGCTCGCCGCGGCGGGGCGGTCAACGGTCGTTCACCCGCCCGGGAAGTTGCCGAAGAACTGCCGCACGATTGACGCCCGCCTGAATGGCGCGGCAGGTTTTGCCGATTGATCGACCCCTACATATGGTCTTTAATCCCACTCTGGCGTGGAAGATGTGGATACTGATTATATGGGAATGAAATACTGGCGACAGAATCGCAAAGCAGGCGCGTCGGCCGCGCTGGGCGTTCTGTTTCTGGGCCTGGCCCTCGCGTTCTTCTGGGTGGCCAAGAATGTGCCAGGAGAACCGGGGAGCGCGGCCGCGATCGGCTCGTACATCTCCATGGCCAGCGGCGCGATAGCGCTGGGCCATCAGTTCCTGTCCTGGTGGCGCAAGCGCAGTGCGCCCACGCCGGCGCCGACGTCCGCCGGCATCGGCACCGCGAAGGACATCCTCGCCGGCCTGGTGACCGAGCAGTGGCGCCAGGAGACGGTCATGCGCTCGCTGTGCGATCCGGAGCCCATGCCGCTGGCCTGGCGTTCGACCGAACGGCGCGAGCTCGCCGACCATCCCGAGATCATCGCCAAGGGCACCGTCGCCTTCCCCGGCCTGGACGTGCACGTCGAGGACATGGCACGCAATTTCCGCACCCTGCACTGCCGCCGGCTGGTCATCCTGGGCGACCCTGGCACGGGGAAGACCACCCTGGCCGTGCAGCTGGTGCTCGAACTCCTGCGCACGCGGCGGCCGGAGGAGCCCGTCCCGGTGCTGCTGTCGGCCGCACGCTGGGACGACCGCGTCCACCCGCGCCTGCAGGACTGGCTGGCCAAGAGCCTGGCGATGGACTATCCGGCGCTCCGCGCCGAAGGGCTCGGTCCCGACATCCCGGAGACCCTGGTGGCCCGCGGCGAGGTGCTGCCGGTCATCGACGGGCTGGACGAGCTGCCCGACCACGCCCGCGCCGACATGCTCGCCGCGCTGAACCGCTCGATGTGCGAGAACGACCAGCTCATCCTCACCTGCCGCACGGCGCAGTTCGCCGATTCCGTCGAGGAGATGGGCGACGTCCTGACGGCGGCGGCGGTCATCGAGCCCCAGCGCATGGGCCCGGCCGCGGCCGCCGACTACCTGCACGCGTGCCTGCCCCCGGTGCCCCATCCCGTCTGGCCCCGGGTGCTGGAGGCGCTGCGCACGGGCGGCGCCCCGGCCCTGGCCGAGGTCACCTCGACCTCCCTGGGGCTCTGGCTGGTCCGCGCCACGTACATCGCGCCGCGGGTGAACCCGGAACCGCTGCTGGAGCTGGGACGCGGCAGCGCGGCCGAGCTGCACGACCACTTGTGCGACCAGCTCATCCCCGCCCTGGTGAGCACGCGCCCACCGGCCCACGGCCCGGCACAGCCCTTCCGGCCGCAACACGCGTGGACTCCGGAGCAGGTCGTCCGCTGGCTCACCTACCTGTGCCACGAGCTCACGCTGGACGAGGAGGACCCGCGCGACATGGCCTGGTGGCGCCTGGCCCGCCACACGCCGAACCGCACGGTGCGGCTGTGGACCGGACTCGGGATCGGGGTCCTGGTCGGGCTGGTCTTCACGATCGTGACGAAGCTGTACTTCGTCGGAGCGGGGCTGGGGCTGGTGGCGGCGCTCGTGATCATCGCCGTGACCGGGTCCTGGTTCACCGAGGCGCCCGGCCATGCCGACTTCCGGCTGCGCGGCAGGCTCTCCGAGCTGGCCCGGGTCATTGGGGCAGGGCTCTTCGTCGGAGCCCTGGGAGCGCTCATCGGCTGGCTCATGGGCAGGACGGTCGGAGGGACGAACGGTCTGGAGGCCGCGAGGGACATCGGCTGGATGTCCGGCGTCGGCTTCATCGTCGTGCTCAGCCTGATCCACTGGGTCGAGCACCCGACCACCACCGCGACCGCGAGATCCCCGCGCTCGACCTGGCGGGCGGACCGGAACCTGACGGTGATCCGGATCATCAGCGGGCTCGTGGTGGGGCTCATGGCCGCGGGCATCGGACTGGAGGCCAAGCTCGACGGGAGCGTCGCGCTCGCGGGCGGGCTGTTGCTGGGGCTGCTGTTCGGGCTCGTGCTGGGCAGCCACCACGCCTGGCTGGCCTACAGCCTGACGGTTCCCCGCCTGGCCACCAAGGGGAGGCTGCCCCTGCGGGCGATGAACTTCCTGGACGACGCGCATCGCCTCGGCCTGCTGCGCACCGAGGGACCGTACTACCAGTTCCGGCACATCGAGCTGCAGCAGCACCTCGCGCGCGGGCTGCAGGCGACGCAGGAGGAAGAGGTACGCCGGCAGCCGTCGGTTCTCCGGTGACCGCCGCCCGGACGGGTGCTCTCTTGGCCGTATCCCCATCGTGGCTTGGGCACGAGCGGAGGCGCACGCGGGCACTGACCCGATGGAGCCGGAACGGCAGTGACCCGTCCCACGGGACGGCGGACATCGGGAGTAGTGCCAGTGGGCGAGAGATACAGCGTGCTGCGCGACATGAGCGGCGTGCGTACGGCCAGTCCTTTCGAATCGACGCGGCCTGCCGGGCCGCCTCCGGTCTTCGCCGGCAGCGAACCGCACGTGGAGGTGGTCGAACTCGGCAAACGCGAGCTGCGCGACGTGGCCCGCGACCCGGAGGTGCGCGCGGTGGCGCCGGTCATGCCGACGGCGCTCATCCAGCCGTTCGAGGAGGGCGCCGACGGGCAGGCGTCGGCGGCGGCGGCGGCCGCCGCGGCCACGTGGGGCGTCCAGGCGGTGGGCGCCGACGTCTCGACGCGTACGGGGGCGGACGTCATCGTGGCCGTCCTGGACACCGGCATCGACGGCACCCATCCCGCCTTCACCGGCGTGACCCTCATCCAGGAGGACTTCAGCGGCTCGGGCCTGGGCGACAAGCAGGGCCACGGCACGCACTGCGCCGGCACGGTCTTCGGCCGGGCCGTCGACGGCACGCGCATCGGCGTCGCGCCCGGCGTGACCCGGGCGCTGATCGGCAAGGTCCTGGCCGACGACGGGAGCGGCGACACCGAGGGGCTGCTGCGGGGGATGCAGTGGGCGCTCCAGCAGGGCGCCCAGGTGGTCTCGATGTCCCTGGGGTTCGACTTCCCCGGCATGGTCCAGCGGCTGGTCGACATGGGACGGCAGCCGAGGTTCGCGACCTCGCTGGCGCTGGAGGCGTACCGGGCCAACCTGAGGCTCTTCGACGCGCTGATGCAGATGGTCGCCGCCCGCGAGGCGATCGGCCCCGGCACGATCGTCGTGGCCGCGGCGGGTAACGAGAGCGAGCGTCAGACGCACCCCGACTTCGAGATCGCCGTGTCGCTGCCCGCGGCCGCGGAGGGCGTCGTCGCGGTCGGCGCGCTGGCGCAGTCGTCCACGGGCAACGGCCTGGTCATCGCTCCCTTCTCCAACACCTTCCCGCAGATCAGCGCGCCTGGGGTCGGCGTGCTCTCCGCGCGGGTCGGGGGCGGCCTGCGGGCCCTGAGCGGGACGAGCATGGCCACGCCGCACGTCGCTGGCGTGACGGCACTGTGGTGGGAGGACGTGATGAAGTCGCCGCTGCCGGCGACGTCGTCCACCGTCATGGCCCGCCTGCTGGCCTCGGCCGCCGTGAGCCCGCTGGCCTCCGGCGTGGACGTCGCCGACCGCGGAGTGGGCCTGGTACGCGCCCCGTAGCCGCCATTCCCACGGCCGCCGGCCGTGACCCTGGCGGAGCCGCCGTCGTCCGGTCCCGCCCGTCAAGACGGGCGGGGACCGGTTTCATGGGGTCAGCCCGCCGCCGCCCTGAACGTGAAGGAGCCGGAGTCGACCCCGTAGACGGCGTGGCCGCCGTCCATGCGCAGGAACGTGGCCTGGTGCGGGGCCGTGACGAGGCGTCGGTCCTTGGCCGGGACCCAGATCTCGGCGGTGGTGTTCGCGGGCACGTCGACCGTCAGCGTGAACCGGCGCTCCGACTTGGTCCATTCGGACCGGACGGTGCCCTGCGGCGTCTCGTAGCTGCCCTTGACGAAGGTGAGGTCGCCGACCGGCTTGGGGTGGATGACGAGTTGGCGGTAGGCGATCGAGTCGTCGGCCTCGCGGATGCCGGCCAGGCCGGTGTGGAACCACTCCTCGATCTGGGCGAGGATCATGTGGTTCTTGGAGTCCCCGCGGTTCCAGCGCTCGCCGATGGTGGTCATGCCGCCGGGGTTGGCGGTGGTGGATTCCATGAAGAAGCCGTAGCTGGGCTGGTCGTTCTCCTGCAGCAGGTCCCACAGGACGTCGTCCCTGCCGCCGTCGGAGAGCGCCCGGACGGTCGGGCCCATGCCGATGGTGCCGCCGCTGAAGTGCGGGCCGTCCCCGTTGGGGTGGAAGGCGTACACGAGCTCGACGAGCGCGTCGAGGACCGCCTGCCGCTCGCCGTCGGGGACGAGCCCGGCGTCGAGGGCGAGCGCCTGGGCCGTCTGGGTCGCGCCCACGGTCCCGGCGTTCCCGTCGGTGGTGTAGCGGCGGAGCTGCTGGTTGTAGAAGCGGGCGTTGAAGGCGTTCTTGATGTCGGTGGCCAGCGCCTGGTAGCGGGCGGCGTCGTCGGCGTGGCCGGTCAGCTCGGCCATCTTGGCCAGCTTGGTGATCATGACGTAGTAACCCCAGGTGCCGGTGATCCGGCCCGAGGTCTGGTCGGCGGCCACCCAGTCGGCGAGGGCGGCGTCGACGATGTGCGCGTTGTCGCCGGTACCCACCTTCTGGCGCTGGATGTAGTCGGCGAACTCGACCATCTGGTCGTAGTAGCGGGCCATCGTCTCGGTATCGCCGTAGAGCTCGTACAGCAGGGACGGGACGAGGATGATGGCGTTGCCCCAGTTGATCTCGTCGCCGAAGCGCCCGCTGTAGCCCCAGTCGTAGACGGGGGTCTTCAGCGCCACGTTGCCGCGCATCGGCGTCTCGGCCATCGACTGGCCCTCGACGAGGTGCCGCATCGTGGTCTTCAGGTACGCGGCGAGGTCGTGGTTACGGTGGATGGCGCCCATCGGCATCGTGTAGTCGGCCGGGTAGGACAGCTTCTCGCGACCCGGGCAGTCGGTGAACACCGACATGATGTTGGCGGCGAAGGAGTACCGGGCCATGGTGTGGATGCGGTTGACGCGGGCGTCGGAGGTGGTCACCCGGCCCGCGACGGGCGTGTCGGCCTGCAGCCGGATGCCCTTGACCAGGTCCTTGGGGGGCGTGTACCCCTCGGGCAGGCCGGTGAGCTGGATCCACTGCATCCCGAAGTAGTTGAAGTCCGGGTGCCAGCTCTCGCCGCCGGGGAGGCCGGCGGTGGTGTAGGTGTTGAACAGGTCGCGGCCCCGGTTGCCGCCGCCGCCCATCAGCGACGCCTGGTCCACGGTGCCGTCGGGGGCGAGGGACTCGGCGGGGGACATGCGGACGGTGACGCCGCCGGGCACCCTGCCCTTGAGGTTCAGCTGCGGCCAGCCGGTGATGTTCTGGCCCAGGTCGAACACCCAGACGCCCGAGGCCGGGCTGGTCACGGAGACGGGGGTGAAGGTCTCGACGGCCTTCACCGGCTCGGCCGTGCGGGCGACAAGCTGGGTGGCGAGGTTCGGCGGTGGCGCGATGCCGGCGTCCACCCAGGCCATGGCCGAGCCGTCGCGCCGCTTGGCGGTGGGGGACAGGTCGGCGCCGGGGGAGTCCCAGCCCGGCTGCTCGCGGCGGGCGTCGTAGTCGGAGCCCGAGTACCAGGCGTCGGTCACCAGGGCGCCCAGGGCGGTGCGCCAGCCGCGGTCGGAGACGATGACGTCCGTCGAGGCGTTGGTGTAGGTGATCTCCAGGCGGGCGATCAGGCGGGGCGTCACGGCGGCGCCGGCGCTCGCGTCGCTCGCGGCGATGTTGTTGCCGGAGCCGGTGACCGTCGCGCCGGTGGAGTGCGGCTTGGACAGGCCGGGCGTGAAGGTGATCTCGGTGCTGCCGATCGCGGTGATCGTACGGGACTCGAGGTTGTCGCCGCCGTCGCCGGTGTCGATGTTGATCGTGCCGCCGACGTGGTAGCCGGTGACGTTGTCCAGTGCCACGGCGGTGGCGCCGGGCGGGGCGTCGGCGGTCAGGGTGCCGCTGCCCTTGAGCTGGCTCTGCCACCAGGAGTAGGGCGCGGTCCGGCCGACGGCCGGGTTGGTGACGCTGCGCCGTACGTAGGCGGGGCCGTTGCCGAGCCGGACGCCGAGGGTGTTGGCCCCGGCCCGCAGGTCGTCGGTGACGTCGTAGGTGCGGTACTCGCTGGAGAGCTGGTAGTTGGAGTTGCCGGGGGCGAGCACCTCGTCGCTGAGCTTGCGCCCGTTGAGGGTCGGCAGGTGCAGCCCGACGCCGGAGAGGTAGAGGCGGGCGCCGGCCACGCGCTTCCCGCGGTCGAGGTCGAAGGCGCGGGCGAAGATCGGCATGGGCTGGCCCTCGGTGCGGCCGGGGTACTCGATCCAGCGCGCCGGCCCCCAGTCGCTCTGCCGCAGCAGGCCCATCTCCCAGGACGACGGCCTGCTCCAGCCCGACGGCTGCCTGCCCGCGTCCCAGACACGTACGTGCCAGCTGACCTTCTCCCGCGACGCCAGAGACCGCCCGCCGTAGCGGACGCCGGACTGGACGGCGGAGCTCACCTTGCCGGAGTCCCAGATCAGCCGTCCGCGCCTGAGATCGCTCTCGCTCGCGGCCACCTGGATCTGGTACGCGGTCTGCCGGGTCCGCGTCATGCGCCAGCTCAGCAAGGGGGTGGGGTTGTCGATGCCGAGGGGCTGGTCGCGCCGGCCGTCCACCCGCAGGTCGACGACCTCGGCGGCGGACCGTCCACCGGCGGCCACCGCCGGCGGGGCGTTGAGCGGCTGCGAGAGGACGAGAGTGAACGCCACTCCCAGCCCCGCTAATACACGAATCCGGCGACGTAATGAGGACACGGGTCACTCCTGTCTCGGATGGGAGGGGAGCGAGGCGACGGCATGCTCCTCTCACCGTAAAACGATTTAAGCATCCCGAAGATGTCGCTAACGTAAGCGTTCCGGCAAACGTCGTCAAGAGGGCATTTGGGCAACGGTTCTCGCAGGAGCAGCATCTCAGCTGATCGACACGCAGTTGATTTGGGTAACGATACCCATCGTGATCAGGCCTCTGGCCAGGCATGTCATCCCCGTCCGCAGGCCAGAGGCCGGCTGGGGGGCGGGCTCGGTCGCCGGCGTGGAAGCGCTCGGGGAAGGCCAGGTCGAGCCGGGGAAGCGGGTGACGGGCCCGGCCCGGGAGCGGCGGTGGGCCTCCCAGGAGCCGCTCCCGCTCTCGCGCCCTGTTCGACATGAGACGGAAACGTGATGCGGTCGCACGGGGGAGTCACTGCGCACGTGAGAGCGGTCAGAGGGGGCGTAACTCCCGATTGGCCCCCTATTGACACGTCGCGCGGCGCCTTTTACGGTCAGTGGCCTTAAAACGTTTTGCCCAGCCATTGTTGGAGGGCACGTGAGCGACTCCGCTCCCATCCTTTCGTTACAGAACGTGAGTAAATACTTCGGTGCCGTCCAGGCGCTGGCCGGGGTGCGGCTCGACCTGTGGGCCGGCGAGGTGCACGGCCTGGTCGGGGAGAACGGAGCCGGCAAGTCCACGCTGGTGAAGATCTTGTCCGGCGCCCATGCGGCCGATGCGGGCACGCTGACGGTGGACGGGAAGGAGCTGACACCCGCGGGCCCGGCCGACGCCCAGGCCGCCGGCATCGCGGTGATCTACCAGGAGCCGACGCTGTTCCCCGACCTGTCCGTGGCCGAGAACATCTTCATGAGCCGGCAACCGTTGCGCAGCCTGCGCCGCATCGACGCGGGGGCCATGCGCGCCAGGGCGGCGGCGCTGTTCGGCAGATTGGGCGTCTCCCTTGATCCCGACCGGCCCGCGCGCGGCCTGTCCATCGCGGACCAGCAGCTCGTCGAGATCGCCAAGGCGCTGGCGTTCGACGCGCGCATACTGATCATGGACGAGCCGACCGCCGCGTTGTCGGGTGTGGAGGCCGAGCGGCTGTTCACGGTCGTCAGGTCACTGCGCGACGACGGCGCGGCGGTGCTGTTCATCTCCCACCGTTTCGACGAGATCTTCGCGCTCTGCCGGCGCGTCACCGTGATGCGCGACGGCCGCTGGGTCTCCACCGACCCGGCCTCCGAGCTCACCGTCGAGGAGCTGGTGCGCCGGATGGTCGGCCGCGAAGTGTCCTCGCTGTACCCCAAGACGGATGCCACCGTGGGGGAACCCCGGCTGGAGGTGCGCGGCCTGACCCGGCGCGGCGTCTTCGACGACGTCTCCTTCACCGTGCACGGCGGCGAGATCGTGGCCCTCGCGGGGCTGGTCGGCGCCGGCCGCAGCGAGGTGGCGCGCGCCGTCTTCGGCGTGGACCGCTACGACGCCGGGCAGGTCCTCGTCGAGGGCAGGACGCTGCCGCCCGGCGACACCCCGGCGGCCATCGCGGCCGGGCTGGCTCTGGTGCCGGAGGACCGCCGCCAGCAGGGCCTGGTGATGGAGCTGTCCGTGGAGCGCAACGCGACCCTCGCGCGGCGGTGGCCGCTCAGCAGCCTGGGCCTGCTGTTCGGGGGCGCCGAGCGGGACGCGGCGCACACCTGGAGCCGCCGCCTCCAGGTCAAGACCGCCCGGCTCACCGACCCGGTCTCCGCCCTGTCCGGCGGGAACCAGCAGAAGGTCGTGCTGGCCAAGTGGCTGTCCACCGAGCCGCGCGTGCTCGTCGTCGACGAGCCCACCCGCGGCATCGACGTGGGCACCAAGGCGGAGGTGCACCGGCTGCTGTCCGAGCTGGCCGCGCAGGGCGTCGCGGTGCTGATGATCTCCAGCGAGCTGCCGGAGGTGCTCGGCATGGCCGACCGCGTCCTGGTGATGCACGAGGGCCGCCTCGTCGCCGACATCCCCCGCGCCCGGGCCGACGAGGAGTCGGTGATGCTCGCCGCCACCGGACAGGGCGGTGCCGCATGACGGCCGTCCGGACCGAGCCGGCCACGGACGCGGGACAGGGCACCAGGCTCGTCCATCGCGTCTTCGTGATCAGGGAGCTGGGCATCGCCGTCGCGCTGGCGCTGCTCGTCGGGGTGACGGTGCTGGTCAACCCGCGGTTCCTGACCGCGCAGGGCATCAAGGACCTGCTCCTGGGCTCGACCATCCTGGCGGTCCTCGCGGTCGGCCAGAGCATCGTCGTCATCACCCGCAACGTGGATCTGTCGGTGGGGTCGGTCCTCGGCCTGTCGGCGTTCGCGACGGGCAGCCTGTTCGTCGCGAACCCCGGCCTGCCCATCCCGGTGGCACTCGCCGTCGGAGTGCTGCTCGGTGCAGCCTGCGGGGCCGTGAACGGCGCGCTCATCGCCGCCGCCCGCGTACCGGCGCTCGTGGTGACGCTCGGCACCCTGTACGTCTTCCGCGGCGTCGACTACACCTGGGCCACCGGCCGGCAGATCAACGCCGCCGACATGCCGCCCGGCTTCCTGCGGATGGGCAGCGCGACCGTGCTGGGCGTGCCCGTGCTGACGCTGTTCGCCGTCGTGGTGCTGGTGGCGGCGGGCTACTACCTGCGCACCTACCGCAGCGGCCGGGAGATGTACGCGATCGGCTCCAGCCCGGTCGCCGCCCGCCTGGCCGGCATCCCGGTGGGGCGGCGGGTGTTCGCCGCGTTCGTCGTCAGCGGCGCCCTCGCCGGGCTGGCCGGGGTCATGTACGCGGCGCGCTTCGGCACGCTGGACGCCAACGCCGGCAACGGCTTCGAGCTGAACGTCGTGGCGGCCGTCGTGGTCGGGGGCGTCGCCATCTTCGGCGGCAGCGGCTCGGTCTACGGCGCCGCGCTCGGCGCGGTCCTGCTCACCACGATCGGCAGCGCGCTGCCGGTCCTCGGCGTGAGCCCGTTCTGGCAGCGGGCCGCCGTCGGCGCGCTCATCCTGGCCGCCATCGGCCTCGACCGGGCGCTGGCCGTCCGGCTCGCCCAGACCCTGAGAGGAAGGAGCAGCCATGGCTGAGCGGATGCGGTCGATCGCCGGTTCCTGGGACACCGCCCTGCTCATCGCCCTGGTCCTGGTCGTCCTGGTGGGCACGGTCAGCGTCGAGGGGGTGGCCAGCCCGCGGTTCTGGCGGTTCGTCACGCTGGAGGTCATCCCGATCGCGCTGATCGCGCTCCCCATGACCCTCGTCGTCATCACCGGCGAGATCGACCTGTCCGTGGCCAGCATCCTCGGCCTGACCTGCACGGTCATGGGCCAGCTGTGGTTGTGGGGCGTCACGTCGCTACCGCTGATGATCGTGCTCTGCCTCCTGCTGGGAGCGTTGCTCGGCGCGGTGAACGGCCTGTTCGTCACCGGCTTCGGGCTGCCGTCCCTGGCCGTGACGATCGGCACGCTCGCCCTCTACCGGGGACTGGCCTACGTCGTCCTCGGCGACCGCGCGGTCGCCGACTACCCGCCGGAGTGGAACATGGGTGCCATCGCCGCGATCCCCGGCCTGACCATCCCGTGGATGATCCTCGTGGTCGCCGCGCTGGCGCTCGTCTTCGGGATCGTCCTGCACGCCACCCCGATCGGCCGCGGCCTGTACGCCATGGGCAACAACGCCGAGGCCGCCCGCTTCACCGGCATCAACGTCGCCCGCACGAAGTTCTGGCTGTTCGTGGCCACCGGCGCGATGTCGGCGCTGGCCGGGGTGTTCTGGACGCTGCGCTACGCCAGCGCCCGCGCCGACAACGGCCTGGGCCTCGAACTCGCCGTGGTGGCGGCCGTCCTGCTGGGCGGTGTGTCCATCTTCGGCGGCCGGGGGCGGCTGATCGGCGTCATCGCCGCGGTCATCCTTCTCGGCACCCTGCGCAACGCCCTGCAACTGGCCTACGTCCCGGCCAACACCCTGACCATCATCACCGGATCCCTGCTGATCGTCTCCGTTGTGGGACCCAACGTCGCCGGCATGCTGCGCGAGCGCATGCGCCGCCGGCGATCCGTCACCCCCTGACCCCCCGGCCGCGGGCCACGAAAGGAAACATCATCATGGCAGCGAAAAGTCGAGCAGGCCGGACCATCGCCCTGGCCGTGCTCACCGCCCTCAGCCTCGCCGTAACGGGTTGCGCCACCGAGGAACCGGCCGCGACCCAGCCGTCCGGAGGCGCCAGTGCCGCCGCGAAGACGATCAAGGAGGGGCTGAAGATCGCCTTCCTGCCCAAGCAGGTGAACAACCCGTACTTCGACGCCTCCGACAACAAGGGCGGCAAGGTCGCGGTCGCGGAGTTCAAGGGCGTCTACAGCCAGACCGGCCCGTCCGAGGCCAGCCCGTCGGCGCAGGTCTCCTACATCAACACGCTCTCCCAGCAGGGCACCGACGTGATCGTGGTCTCGGCCAACGACAAGGACGCCATCTGCGGCGCGCTCAGCGAGGCCCGCGCCGCCGGCGCCAAGGTCGTCACCTACGACTCCGACACCAACCCCACCTGCCGCGACGCCTTCATCAACCAGGCCAGCGCCGAGGGCATCGCCGCCTCCCAGATCAAGCTGATCAGCGAGGCGGTCGGCCCGGACGGCGGCGAGATCGCGATCCTGTCCGCCACGGCGAACGCGACGAACCAGAACGCCTGGATCGAGATGATGAAGACCGAGCTGGCCAAGCCCGAGTACAGCAAGCTGAAGCTGGTCGCCACCGTGTACGGCGACGACGACGACCAGAAGTCCTTCCAGGAGGCCCAGGGCCTGCTGGCCAAGTACCCGGACCTCAAGGGCATCATCTCGCCCACCACGGTCGGCGTCGCCGCGGCGGCCCGCTACCTGTCCGGCTCGGAGTACAAGGGCAAGGTCCAGCTCACCGGCCTCGGCACGCCCAACCAGATGCGCGCCTACATCAAGGACGACACCGTCAAGTCCTTCGCCCTGTGGAACCCCTCCGACCTGGGCTACCTGGCCGCCTACACCGGCGGGGCGCTGGCCTCCGGCATGATCACCGGCAAGGAGGGCGAGAAGTTCACCGCCGGCAAGCTCGGCGAGTACACCGTGGGCAAGGACGGCACCGTCCTGCTCGGCGACCCGTTCGTGTTCACCAAGGACAACATCGACGACTTCGACTTCTGACACCCCGGCTCCCGCTCCGTGGGGCCGGAGCGGGAGCCGTCACGTCTGCCCCGGGAGTGACATGGACATCAAGGCCGCCCTGAGGGCACAGCACATCGAGACGCCGTCCTGGGCGTTCGGTAACAGTGGTACCCGGTTCAAGGTCTTCGCGCAGCGGGG
>NZ_JBFANM010000067.1:0-67474 GCF_040674815.1 Nonomuraea sp. NPDC049709 | reverse complement strand
CCAACCCCCGCCCGGCCGTACGCGTCCTGCAGACCCTCGACGAGGCCAGCTACAGCGGCGGCGACATGGGCGACCACCCCATCACCTGGTGCCACTCCCAAGGCCAGGGCCGCGCCTTCTACACCGGCCTCGGCCACACCGCCGAGTCCTACACCGACCCCGCCTTCCGCACCCAGCTGCTCGGCGGCATCCGATACGCCGCCGGCACCGCCAAGGCGGACTGCCGGCCGGAGAACGGCTACACCACCCTCTACAACGGCTCCACCACCGGCTGGTCCCAGGCCGGCCCCGGCAGCTTCACCGAGGAGGACGCCACCCTGACCTCGCAGGGCGGGCTGGGCCTGCTGTGGCACTCCGCGAAGGAGTTCGGCGCCTACTCGCTGAAGCTGGACTGGAAGCTGACCGGCGACAGCAACTCCGGCGTCTTCGTCGGCTTCCCCGCCTCCGGTGATCCGCAGTCCGCCATCAACAACGGCTACGAGGTGCAGATCGACGCCACCGACACCCCCGACCGCACGACCGGCTCGATCTACGGCTTCCAGGCCGCCGACCAGGCCGCCCGCGACGCCGCCCTCAACCCACCCGGCGCGTGGAACACCTACGAGCTGCTGGTCGAGGGCGAACGGCTCCGGGTCTTCCTGAACGGCGTGCAGATCAACGACTTCACCAACACCGACCCCGCACGCTCGCTACGCCAGGGCCACATCGGCATCCAGAACCACGGCGCCTCCGACCAGGTCGCCTTCCGCAACATCCGCGTCAAGGAGCTGAGCGGCGGCGGCACCGTCACCGTCGAGGGGGAGTCGTACACCTCGGGTTCCGGGGTGCAGGTGGCCACGCACGCGCCGGCCAGCGGTGGCCGGACGCTGGGTTACGTGGACAACGGCGACTGGGCGGGTTATTCGAGCGTTGACACGGGTGGGGCGAGGACGTTCTCGGCGCGGGTCTCGTCCGGTGGGGTGGGCGGGACGATCCAGGTGCGTTCGGGGTCGGCGACCGGCACGCTGCTCGGCTCGGTGGCCGTGCCCGTGACCGGTGGGTGGGAGAGCTTCCAGAACGTCACCACTGCGCTGACCGGCTCCGCCACGGGACCGCTCTTCCTGGTCTTCACCGGCGGCAGCGGCAACCTCTTCGACATCGACACCATCACCCTGGGGAGCGGCGGTACGGCTCCGGCGTCGGACAAGGTGCACGTCTTCTACTACCCCTGGTACGGCTCGCCCCAGGTGAACGGCGGCTGGCGGCACTGGCAGCAGGGCGGGCGCACCCCTCCCGACGACATCGGCGCCGACTTCTACCCCGCGCTCGGCGCCTACGACTCCGGCGACTTCACCGGAGCGGTGGCCCAGCACATGAAGTGGATCAGACAGGCGGGCGTCGGGGTGGTGGTGCTGAGCTGGTGGGGCCGCGGCAGCTACGAGGACAACCTTGCCCGGGGCGTCCTGGACGCGGCGGCGAGGGAGGGACTCAAGGTGGCCTGGCACCTGGAGCCCTACTCCGGCCGCAGCGCGACCTCCACCGTGGACGACATCCGCTACATCAACCAGACGTACGGCTCGCACCCGGCCTTCAGCAACGCGTTCTACGTCTTCGAGAGCCTGCGCATCACCGACTGGTCCGCCCTGAGCCAGGTGAACCAGAGCAACGTCATCCTGGCCCAGACCACCGACACCACCAAGATCGCGAACTTCAACGGCATGTACACCTACGACGCGATCGCCGGCGCCACCGCGCCCGGCTGGCAGCAGGCCGCGGACCACGCGCGCCGGCACGGGCTGGTGTGGGCCCCGTCCGTGGGGCCCGGCTATGTCGACGACCGCGCGGTGCCCGGCAACACCACCCCCACCCTCACCCGGGACAACGGCGCCACCTACGACCGGGAGTGGTCCAACGCCCTGCGGACCGGACCCACGTGGATGTCGATCACCTCCTTCAACGAGTGGCACGAGGGCAGCGTGATCGAGCCGGCGGTCGCGCGGGCGGGCTACCAGAGCTACGAGGGCGCCTACGGGCGCACCGGCGCCTCGGCCCAGACCGCGTACCTGGACCGCACGGCGTACTGGGTCGGCCAGTTCGCGGCGACCCCCGCCCGTCGTGGTGGCCTTCCTCATGGGGTGCTCAGGGGCGGGTGACGTCGTCGAAGTCGAGGCGGGCGGAGCCCTCCGTTGGAGAAACCGACCCTCCCGGAGTGGTCGCCCTCGCTCCGGCGGGAGGACGACCTCGCGTAACGTCCGCTACTGCGAGTCGCAGAGGGTCCAGGTCGGTCCCGCCTCCGCGTGCCGGTAGCGGACGTAGCCGCTGCCGGCCGTGGCGTCGCTGCTCGTCCTCCTCGAACAGCGTCCTCCTCGAACAGCTTCTTCCAGGCCGGGAGGTGGTTTCTGCCGACGGTGCTGCCCGGCTGGTCGCCGATCCACATCTCGTGGTTGTCGTACGTGGTCAAGCCGACCAGCCGGCGGGGTTGTCGCACGACTCGCGGGAGATCTCCGAGCCTGTGTCGGGGAAGAAGCCGAAGCGCTTGTCGTGCAGGTGGGCGAAGAGATAGCCACATCTCCTGACGAGCCGCGCCGACCTCCGGGCCGAGTGGTGCCCAGCCCCCTCCACCAGGTCCCAGAACGCCCGCGCCGCGGCACACCGGGAAGAGCCGTGACGATCGCTGATCGTGCTGCCCTGCTCGGGGGCTGCGGTCAGGAGACGGCCGGGTCGTCCAGGGCCCACAGGAGGCCGTATCGGGATCCTTCGAGCTCGAGAATACGGCGCGCGCGGCGGAAGAGGCGAACATCGTCCGCCTTCACAGCGGCGAGGAGATAGGAGCTCACCTTCAGCTTCTCCAGCATGGGTTGGACCTCCAGCGGGTCGAGGTCGAGCTCTATCAGAGTGACGAGCACTTCGACCCTGATGGATGCGGGAGTTTCTTCGGTGAAGAGCTCGAGGAGGAGGTCGATCGTCGTGTGGTCGCGGGCGACCAGGTCGAGGGCGCACGAGATGAGGCGATGGCGAACGGGCCGGATCTGTTCGTCGTGGGCCAGTTCCTTGATGCGTGATGCGGCGCTGTCGGGACTCATGTTCACAACGTCGTGGCGCAGCCGCTGGAGCAGCAGGTCCATTGCCCGTCCATCCGGGGTCTCCGCCACTGAACGCTTTTCATCCTCACGCTGCCTGCGCAACTCGGTGATTCTGGAGGACGGCGATGGCCTTGCAGAGGTGGCCGGCCTTGCTCGGACTGCAGCGTAGCTTGCGGAGGATCTTCCAGCTTTTCAGCTGGGCGTTCGCGCGTTCCCCGGGACCCCGAAGCTTGGCGTGAGCGCGGTTGGCCTGCTTCTGGGAGGCAGGCTTGTTCTTGCCCTTGTACGGGGTGAGCACCGGGCCCTCGGCTCCCTGATACGCCTTGTCGGCCAGGGTGATGATCCCGGCCGTCTCCAGCGCGCGCAGGATGCCCCAGATGCGGGCGGCGCTCAGATCGTGGGCTTTGCCGGGCAGGGCTCCGGAGGTCCACAGGATCGTCCCGTTCGGCGAGGCGATGACCTGGATGTTCATCCCGTGTACGCGGTGCTTGCCGGAGAAGTAGGGCCGGTCGGCGGCGATTCGGTCGATGTGGATCAGGGTGCCGTCCAGCACCAGGTAGTGCAGCCCGTCCCGCTTCGCCTGGCGCAGCGCCTGCCCGAGCTTGGGCGAGCGGGCAGACAGCAGCGCGACCGTCTCCTCCACATACCGCCACGCGGTCGCCGTCGACACTCCGAAGCCGGCGCCGAGCTCGGTGAACGTCTCGCCCTTGCGCAGGTAGACCAGCACCAGCAGCGCCTGCTGCCCCGGGGTGAGCAGCCGCCAGGCCGACCCGATCGCCTTGCGGTGCCGGCGGATCACCCCGGCGACGTAGTTAAGCGTTGCACGCGACAAATCGATGGCGGCGCGATAGAACAGCATCCGAGGCCCCTGGTTGTGACGGATCTGGTTGTGGTGATCAATCCATCTACCAGGGGCTTCTTACGTCGTCAGGCGAACACCACAGTCGCGATCATGCTGTGACCAGCACCCCGCCGCCAGGGGATGCAAAAGCCTCACTGATCTGGCATGACGGTCCTTGCAGAACAGCAGGTCCTCGGCAAGTTCCAGGGCCTCCGGCATGATGTCGGGCTTGTTCGAGTCGAGGCTTTCCGGCAGCCATTTCAGCGAATAGATGATGTCCACGTTCTGGCGCCTGGTCATGGATGTCTGGAGGAGGACTATCCATTCCTCCTTGTGCAATGCTGACTTCCAGCGGAGGCAGAGCCGCTGCCACTGGTCGAGCGGATCTCCGTCGATCGCCAGGAACTGTTTGACGCTGACCTCATGGGCGGACGTCGCCGCCAGGATCATCAGGTTGGCGCTGTAGCGGATCGCCCGGTCCATGGTGGGGACGGGCAGTGGGCGATATGCGGCGCAGGATCGGTCGGTACGCGCCTCGCGGTTGGCGATGAGTTCGGCCAGCGTGCTCCCGAACGGGTCGTCGACGCTCACCATCTCCTTCAGGTAGCCGAGGACCGGGCGGTGCATCGACAGGATGGTGAAAGAGGTCAGCGCGTACAGGCGCCCGTCCTGGAACGCCTTCCCGAACGGCAGGTCGTGATCGACGCGGCGGACGGACAGGCGATGGAGGAGCTCGAAAAGCAGGAATGCCGCGAGGAATTCGCCGAAGGTGGCGTGCAGGAACTCGTATGCGCGCAGAGCCGTGTGGTCCTGGCTCGCCTCCGTTTGGCAGATGAAGAAGAATCCGCCGATCACGTGGTCGGCGAGGGTGGCCTGCTCGAAGGCGTTGCTCGACTGTGCGGGGTTGCCGCCCGACAAAGTGGCGAGGTCGGCGTTGAGTTCCTCGCGCGTTATCCATTGGCGTCGCCGGTTTATCATGCCGAATGCGGCGACCGCGAGAAGGGAAAGGGTTTCCCGGATCTTGGTCTCCAGCGCGTCCGCGGCGATCGCTGGATGTCTCTTGCTGATCTCGCGCTCCACAAAACTGGACAGCACTTTCCGGTACAGCTCGGTCTTTTTCAGGGATCGCGATTCTCGCTGTAGTGCGTTCTTGTCGGCGTCGTAGAGGGCGAGCATCAGCAGCAGCAGCGGCTGGCCGGCGAGTTCCTCCTGGGGCAGCTTCTCCTTGTGCGGGAACGGCCGAAGCCCGTGATCGGAAAAATACTGCCGGTTCGTCTCGTTCCACTTGCCGAGCCACTCGTTGATCTGTTCCCGATTGAACGGTTCCAGGCGCATGACCACGGTGCCGACCGGCACGGTGCATCGATGGGCGACCGCCGTGCGATTGGTGACGATCACCACCACCGCTCGATCCTGTTCCTGCTCGCGGCGCTGAAAGTCCGAGATCCGGTCCAGGTAGTCGGTGCGTTGCATCCCGCTCGCCTGGATGTGCTCGTCCAGGCCGTCGATAATGAGGACGGGCAGCACGCCGGCGTCCACGGCGCAGCGAGAGAGGTCCGCCCACTCGATCTTCTCGTGGGTGTAGTCCCGGATTCCATAGGAGATCTGGTCCGGGATGAGGGAGATCTCCAGGGGGACTCGCCGAAGTGCGATATAGATCGGCAGGAACTGGTCACTGGGCAACCGGGCGGCGAGAACTCGGGCGAGCAGCGACTTGCCCGCTCCCGGTTGCCCGAGGACGACCAACGGTGCGGACGTCGCCCCTGGAGAGGTGAGGAAACCGGCCAGGAACGCCGACATGTTGGAGTGGACGGGCTTCTTCGTCCAGGAGGAGTCCGAACTGACCTCGGTCTCGGCCGTCGGCTTGATCACCCGGAAGTGCGGGTCGACGTAGCCCTCCGCGAGGCTCGGCAGGTTGAGCCCGCGCGGCAGGTCGGCGCCCCCGTGAAGCGGCAGGGAGAGCGGAGACCTGTTCGCCTTGGCGATGCTCTGCAACTGGTGGTCCAGGGTGCGGTGACAGGTGATCGACGCTAGTTTGTGCTCGAGGTCGGCCAGGCCGCTGCGTATGACGGTGCGAGTGGCCGTGTGCTGGCCGGAGTCGGACCACAAGGCGAATTCGGGGAAGTCGAGCTTCAGCCGCAGGTACAGATTCTCGTAACGACGGCTGGCCGCCTCGGGCAACTCGCCGAGCATCACCACCCATCCTCGGTCCTGCGTACTGGCGGGCAGGTCCTCCCACAGTTTGAGACCTGCCATGAAACGACCGAGAGCGGCCGCGACGGTTCGGTAGTGGCCGCCCAGGGCGCTCAGCGTGTCTTCGTAGGGTCGATGAATTTCGGGCGTCATGACCCGGGCGTTCAGGAGCGTGTTGAAGACCATCTCGCTGCGCTCTTGAAGGTCCTTGAGCCCTTCGGTGTCGCTGATCTCGAGGGCTTCGGCCCGGGTCAGCTTGAGCTGTTTCAGGGACAGCGGCAGGTCGACGTCGTCCAGTGCTTCGAAGAAAGCCGCCATGACGATGGTGGCATATGCCGCCTGCAGACATTCCGTTCGTGAATGGCGATTCAGCCCGGCGAGCTTGTCGCGGAGCGGCCCGATGAGCTCGTGCAATAGACGTACGGCTTCGGCCTTCGCATCGATCAGCCCGAGGACGTCACCGAAGCCGGCTGTGGCCGTGCCGAGGAGCAGACCGCCCATGATCTTGTCGAGCGCAACGATGACCTTTCCCTTACCGCCCAACAGGCGGACCGCGTCCGCGTATCTGATCGGTTGACCCATGGTCGGTAATCATCCCGGTAGCCATGAGCACGTGTAGGGAGATTGCAGTTTGTGTTGCCACGCCTCGACAAAGCGCGCGATTTCGGGCCGGGGAGTGTGGCGTGGATTAGGGGTTTGGGCGAATGACGCAGTTTGCTGGATATAAGCGCTTATGAAGGAAATGTCGGAAAAACGCCTCATAGGAAGGGGCTTCGCCGCCCGCTTCCTCGGTGCCCCCGCCCCCGACGGCTTCGCCCACAGGGACGACGCCGCGCCCCTCTCCCGCCGGATCCGCACCGCGTGAACCTCGTTCGCCGCCGCCGAATCACCCGCCCACCGTCGGTCATTCGTGCAGCGGGCGGATCTCGATCGCGCCGCCCAGCCGGGGCCGCCGGGATGCCGGCCGAGCGGCGGGTTCCGCCACGTGGCCGGCCCGTCGCCCATGTCACAGATGGCGGGGCTGCCTCGTCTCGGGTTCCGAGGGCAGGCTCGGAATCTGGAAGGTGATGGTCATGCGGGTGTTCGTGGCGGGCGCGGCGGGGGTCGTGGGGCGGCGGCTGGTGCCGCGGTTGGTGGCCCGCGGGCACCAGGTGACGGCCACGACGACGAGTGCGGCCAAGGTGGGCCTGCTGGAGCGGTTGGGCGCGGAGGCTGTGGTGATGGACGGGCTGGACGCGCTGTCGGTCGGGGCGGCGGTGGCCGAGGCCCGGCCGGAGGTGATCGTGCATCAGATGACCGCTATCTCCGGCAAGCCTGATATCAAGCACTTCGACCGCTGGTTCGCCACCACCAACCGGTTGCGTACCGAGGGGACGGACCACCTGCTGGCCGCCGCCGAGGCGGTCGGTGCGGCCCACTTCGTCGCGCAGAGCTACGCCTCCTGGAACGGCATCCGCGAGGGCGGATGGGTCAAGACCGAGGAGGACCCGCTGGACCCGACGAGCACGGGCCAGGGGGCGCAGGCGATCCGCCACCTTGAGGACGTGGTCGTCAAGGCGGGCGGCGCGGTCCTGCGGTACGGCGCCTTCTACGGGCCGGGCGCCACCGACGACCAGGTCGAACTGGTGCGCAAGCGGCAGTACCCGGTCGTCGGAAACGGCGCCGGCCACAGCTCGTGGGTGCATCTCGACGACGCGGCCGGCGCCACCGTGCTGGCGGTGGAGCAGCGGGTGCGAGGGGTGTTCAACATCGTCGACGACGAGCCGGCCCCGGCCCGCGAGTGGCTGCCCTACCTGGCGGAGTGCGCGGGGGCCAGGCCGCCGATGCGGATCCCCACCTGGCTGGCCCGGCCGCTGGCAGGGCGGACCGCGGTGACGATGATGACCGAGGGGCGTGGCTTCTCCAACGCCAAGGCCAAGCGGGAGCTCGGCTGGGAGCTGCGTTATCCCTCGTGGCGGCAGGGGTTCAAGGAGGAACTGGCGTGAGGCGGGCCGAGGAGTTCGAGGAGCTGCGGCCGCTGCTGTTCTCGATCGCGTACCGGATCCTCGGCAGCGTGAGCGAGGCCGAGGACGCGGTCCAGGAGACCTGGTTGCGCTACCAGGCCACGCCGACCCGCCCCACGTCGACCAAGGCGTTCCTGTCGGCCGTGGTGAGCCGGATCTCGATCGACGTGCTGCGTTCGGCCCGCGCCCGGCGGGAGGAGTACGCCGGGACGTGGCTGCCCGAGCCGCTGCTCACCGACCCGTACGCCGACCCGGAGCGCTCGGCGGAGCTGGCCGACTCGGTGTCGATGGCGGCCCTGCTCCTGCTGGAGCGGCTCAGCCCGCTGGAGCGGGCGGTCTTCGTGCTGCGCGAGGTGTTCGGGTTCGGTTTCGGCGAGGTCGCGTCGGCGGTGGGGCGGTCGGAGGCGGCCTGCCGCCAGCTCACGGTACGGGCCCGCCGCCACATGGAGGCGGGACGCGCTCGGTTCGCGGCCGACCGCCGGGAGCGGGAAGAGCTCGCCGAGCGGTTCTTCGCCGCCTTCCGGGCCGGGGACGTCGCCGGGTTGCGCGAGCTGCTCGCCGCCGACGTTCAGATGGTCAGCGACAGCGGCGGCAAGGCCCCGCAATGGGGCAAGGGCGTCTTCGGGGCCGGCAACGTGGCCCGGGTGCTGGCATCGATCGTCCCGCCGTTCATCCAGATCGGCGGGGTCGTGACGGCGCACGAGGTGAACGGCCAGCCAGGGGCGATCTTCCGCAACCGGGACGGAGAGATCGTCAACACCTTGGCCCTGGACTTCCTCGACGGGCAGATCCAGACGATCCGCGCGGTGCTCAACCCCGACAAGCTCGGCCATCTCGGTCCGGTGGCGGACGCCTGGGCGGTCATCCGCGAGGCGAACCAGGCCCGCCGGCCTGCGGGCTGACCGGGAGGAGCCGTCTGCGCCCCGGGCGGCGGCTGCCCGGGAGGAGCCGTCTGCCCCCGGGCGGCCGACCGGGGGGAGCCGCCTGCCCCCAGGGGGTGGCCGCTAGACCCACCGTCCCCACGACGTGACCAGTGGCCGGTAGCCCTGGCGGGACCAGAAGGGGACCGACAGCGGGTTCGGGGCCACGTAGTGCACCAGCACGGTCTCGACGCCGGCCGCCGCCACTTCGGCATGAGCGTGGGCGGCCAGTGCGGCGCCGATGCCGCGGCCCCTGCTGCCCGCGCTCGCGTACAGGGAACCCACGTACGCCACGGGCGAAGCCCGCACGGCGGGCGCGATCCACCCCGCGTGGTCAGGGTGGTGGACCGAGAGCATGCCGGCGACCGCACCGTCCTGCTCGGCCAGCCAGCACCAGCCGTCGCCACGGGCGAGTTTCTCCTCGAGTTCGGCCCGGGCGGCGGCTGGCGTCGAGGGCAGCACCGGAACCCAGCCGAACTGCGCCTCGTAGGCGACCAGCTCCAGGTACAGCCGGCACATGGCATCCAGATCATCCGCCACCGCCCGCCGTACACCGGCGGGCCGCCGCTCTGCGGCCGGAACGGGAGAGACCCGGACGGCGAGCACGGACCGCGGCGCGAACCCCCGCCTGACCAGTGCCGCGACAGGCGCGGTGTCCCGGCTCGGCCAGCTCACCACGAGCCCGGAGCCCGGCTCGGCGTCGAGGGCCGAGATCCAGCGGTCGAGGAGGCGGCCGAGGGAGTCCGCGGGGTCGTCACCGGCGACTGCGGCGCGGAGCGTGTAGGTGGTCGGCGGGCCCCACTGCACTGACCGGGCGTTGGGGTCGGCCGTGGCCACCGAGGACGTGCCGATGGCGTCCGGGGTCTCGAACGGGGTTTCGCCGAGATCCGTGATGGCGACCAGAGGGTCGGCGGCTCGCACGCGCTCGCGGTGGCTGTCGATGACATCGCTCACGGTTCGCACACTAGGTGACGCTGCACCTCGTCGAGCGGCTTCGTGGTGCTGCGGGACGGCGGAGCCCGTGCCCGCCGAGGTGGGCACGGGCTCCGGGGGTGGTCAGGAGTCGCGGGCGTCGTCGAGGACGCGGGCCGCCTCCCGCTCGTACGAGCCGCGGGAGGACAGCACCACCAGGCCGCCGAGGATCATGGGCACGATCAGCGCGTACATGGCCATGAGCAGGGAGCCGGTGGCGTCGGAGGTCAGGCCGACGATGAGGGGGCCGAAGGCGACGCCGATCGTCAGCAGGAACTGCAGGACGGCGAAGCCGACGCCGCGTGACCTGGCCACCACGACGTCGGCGATGCAGGCCGTGCACGTGGGGATCGCGGTGGAGGAGATCGTGACGGCCAGCAGCACGAGGATCACCAGCGCCACCGGCGAGCTCATCAGCAGGGCGACGCCGAGGAGGGTCGAGCCGATCGTGATGCCGGCGCCGCCGATGAGCAGCCGGCCGCCCTTGACGCGGCCGTGCACCCGCTTGCCGAGGTGGGAGCCGAGCACGGTGCCGGCCAGCACGCCCACGATGGTGACGCCGCCGCTGATGCTGCTGGCGACGCCGGTCGTCATCCCGAAGACGCGGACCATGAGGGACGGCAGCCAGAAGTAGATGCCGCCGAGGCCCAGGGTCAGGATCATCACGCCGAGGGCGACGAGGATCAGGGTGCGGATGGCCAGGACCTGGCGGACCTGGGGCCAGAAGGGCGGCTTCACGGTGGCGCCGGGGGTGGGGGCGGGGTCGGCCTCGGGCGGGCCGGCCTGCGGTGGTTCGAGGGCGCCGGGGGGTGGGGCCTGCTGGGGCACCACGGCGGCGGTGGCCATGATCTTGTCGATCTGGCCGCGCTGGGGCTCGCGCAGCCGCCAGACGAGGATGGCGGTCAGCGCTCCGGGGATCGCCATCAGCAGGAACGCGGCCCGCCAGCCGAACGCCTGGCCGATGACGCCGCCGAGCAGGGTGCCGACGCCGCCGAGGTAGGTGGTCATCCGGGTCCAGCCGTACACCTGCATGCGGGTCGCGGCGGGGTAGAAGTCGGCGAGCAGGCTGCCGACGGCGGGGTTGTCGATGTTCTCGGCGGCGGCGAGCAGCACCCGCATGAGGTAGAAGACGGCGAACCCGGCGGCCAGGCCGGAGCCGAGAGTGGCCAGGGCCCAGCAGAGGACCACGATCCCGATGATCCTGGTACGGCTGTAACGGTCGGCGAGGTATCCGGCGGGCAGCGCGACGAGGGCGGCGGCCAGCGCGGCGGCGGTCGGGATGGATCCGGCCGCGGTGTCACTGAAGCCCCATTCGGCCTGTATGAGCGGCAGCACGCCGGACATCAGGTTGGCTTCGATGCGATCGACCATGCCGACGACGAACAGTACGACGAACGGCCCCCACCCGAAGGGGTTCGGATCGGTCGCGCTGATGCCGCCCGGTGGCGGGGATCCGAGTCGGCGGCGTTCGCGGGCGACGGTCTTCACCATGGCTTTCTCCTCCGCGGTAGGTGCTCCCCAGTGGCACGCTGGACGTGGGAACCCCCCGAACACGGTTCTAGACCGGAGTTCTAGGAAGAGTGTCGTACATCACACTGCGTTTCACCAGTGCGAAACGGATTCGCGTAACACTACTGACGCAGAGGCAACGCGAAGGGGGCGGGAACCGGAACCGGTTCCCGCCCCCTTCGCGTTCAGCGTGCCGTGCTGAACAGGAACGCGCAGTCCTGTACGGCCTCCACGCGGTGACGGCGGTCGGGCATGACCAGCAGATCGCCCGGCAGCCCGTCCCACGAGAGGGGCCCGGCGACGAGCCGTACCTGCCCGTGCAGCACGTGCACCGTGACCTCGCCGGGATGCTCGTGCTCGTGCATGTGCTCGCCCTTCCGCAAGGCGATCACGGTCTGGCGCAACGAACGCTCGTGCCCACCGTGGACAGTGGTGGCACTGCGGCCGCTGCTCGCCTCACGGGCACGCGTGAGCAGATTGCGAGCCAGCGCGGTCAGCGAGACCTTGGTCATGGCCGCGGCGCGCGGCGGTCTCGCCGGGCTTCCAGCTCCTCCGGGCTGACCACGGTCAGCATCGGCTGCCCCGGCGCGCAGAACATCGTCACCGTGAACGCCGACTCCTCGTCGGTGAGATGGTTGCCGTCCTGGTAGTGGATCACGTCCCCGCCGGGCTCCCAGAACGCCTCACCGGCCCGGACCACCCGCGCGGGCTCGCCCTCGATCTCGAAGTTGATGGCCCCCTTGACCACGAACCCGTACGCGGGCCCGGAGTGCCGGTGAGGCGGCGCGCCGGGGCTGTTCGGCGGCAACGTGACCAGGAGCGTCATCGCCTCGGCCCCCTCCGGCGCGGGCGGCGCCCCCGGCACGGTGGCCACCACGTCGATCTTCGGCGGCGGCCCGCTCTTGTCGGGGTTGTCGAGGCTATGGGCGTTTGCGTGATCGGTGCTCATCAGGCTTCCTTCACGGTACGGTGGCCGGCTCGATCCGGCCGTGCACCAACTCAGACAGGGCAGCTTCCCGATGTGTGACAGGGGGCACCCGCCGGAGCCGTGGAAGCCCAGCGGGCGCGGCGTCGCTCCGAGTCCCCGCGCCAGGGCGCCGGCCGTTTCTCGATCTCGGACATGGGCCCGTCATGGGGGAGCCCCACCCCCGCGAGGCGGGGACGGGGCTCCGTGTTGGCGATGGGTCAGGCGATGGGTCAGGCGATGGGTCAGGCGATGGGTCAGGCGAAGGACCAGGTGAAGAGGTGGAGCTGGCCCTCCTCCGCAGGGGAGAAGGTCAGGCTCTTGACGGTCTTTCCGGGGTCCAGGGCGATGGGCTGGGAGGCGAAGACGTACGCGTTGATGGGTTGCAGCTCCCAGGATCCCCAGAACAGGCGGTACGGCGTGGTGGCCACGATCTCGTTGCCGAACTCCGGATCGTCCCCGCCGAAGTCCAGGATCCAGTCACTGAAGCCCAGCTTGGCCGTGCCCGTCGTGCCGTCCGTGTAGGTGATGGTCACCGTCGACTCCGCTTCCTCGACGCCCGCGCCCAGGAAGGAGAGCTTGGTGGCTCCGGCCGGGGCGGCGACCTCGAGAGGCTGCGTGCCGGGCTGGAGGTTGTCCCACTCGCCCCTCTTGGTGTCGGGCCAGGTGAAGCGGAAGTCCTTCCAGGTCACCGTCGCACCGGGGCTGAGGCCCGCCTCCGCCAGGGCCTGGCCCGAGTAGCTGAAGCCGGGGCCGTCGAGGTTGGCCTCTCCGGGCGCGGTGGCGTCGCCGATGCCCGCGTTGTTGTGGTGCCACTGCGGGGTGCCCCGGGTGGCGACGTTGAGGCGCACGCTGGTCGCGGTGTCCCCGACCGTGATCGGCACCGTGTGGAAGCCGCGCGGGACGCTGCCGGACACCGAGATGGCCAGCTTGACCTGGGCCTTGCCGCCCGCGGCCACGTTCAGCACACCGCTGGACGGCGACACCGTGACGCCTGCCGGCGGGTTGGCCCGCCAGGTGAGGGTGGCCGCCTGGCCGAGGCTGCGGGCCGCGAGCTCTGTCGCGAAGACGCCGCCGGGCTCCACCGGGCCGCTGCCGGGGGCGAGACCGGTGAGGTACGGCTTCGACCCCTGGCCGAAGGAGGGCGGCAGGTCGCGCGGCGTGGAGCCGAACGCCCGGTTGGGATAGGCGCTGAGCGCGAAGTCGAGCCGCCCGCCCGCGGTCGAGAACGTCTCCGGCAGCCAGGCCTTGCTGGTCTCCACGCCGTTGACCAGGAGGGATCGGATGTACGGGCTGGCCGCGCCGGGGGCGTTGACGACGATGTCCGCGCTGCCGGGACGGTCGATCGTGACCCGGTCGAACAGCGGCGTGTTCACGAACAGCTCGGCGCGGCCGGGGATCGCCGGGAACAGGCCGATGGCCGACCACACGTACCATGAGCCCATGGCGCCCAGGTCGTCGTTGCCGACCAGGCCGTCCGGCCCCGGCCCGAACAGCTCCTTCTGCACCCGCCGCACCAGCGCCTGGGTCTTGTACGGCTGCCCCGCCCACGCGTACAGCCAGGGCGCGGGCAGCGCGGGCTCGTTGCCCATGTAGGCGAAGGGCCGGGCCGGCCCGGCGTTGAGCTCGGTGAAGTACTCGTCCAGCCTGGCGATCGCCTTGTCCCGCCCGCCCATCGCGGTGAACAGGCCGCCCGCGTTGTGCGGCACCATCCAGTGGTACTGGGCGCCGTTGCCCTCCATGTACGTGCCGGGGCTGCCCGGGTCGAAGGGGGCCAGGAACGAGCCGTCGCCCATGCGCGGCTGGACCCAGTCGTTGGCCGGGTTGTACAGGCTCTGCCAGGCCTGCGCCCGCTTCATGAACTCGGCGGCCGTGGTCGAGTCGCCGATCCGGGAGGCGAGCTGGGCGATGCCGAAGTCGGCCACGCCGTACTCGAGGGTGGTGGAGGAGTCGGAGGGGACGTAACCCTTGCTCATGAAGGCGGCGTTGCCCGGTCGTTCGTCGTAGCCGATCAGCGGGTGGCCGATGTCCACGGGGCCGACGCGGCGGGCGGCGGCGGCCATGGCCTTCAGCGCGGCGGCGTACTCGAAGTCGCGGGCGCCGAAGGCGTACATGGTGGACAGGATCACGTGGAACGGGTCGCCGACCATGACGCCGGTGACGGCGGTCTGATGCGACCACCGGTCCCAGACGTTGCCGAGGGACTGCGCGTTGTCGTACATCGACTGGGCGATGTCACTGGCGACGTCCGGCGCGAGCAGGGCCAGGAGTTGCACCTCGCTGCGGTAGATGTCCCAGCCGGAGAAGGTCGCGTAGTGGTGGTGGCCGGGCCGGACGGTGCGCGGCTTGCCGTCCATGCCAGTGTAGGTGCCGTCGGCGTCCTCGAACACGTACGGCTGGAGCAGCGCGTGGTAGAGGTTGCTGTAGAACGTGCGCCGCTGGTCCAGGGTGCCGCCGCCGACCGACACCCGGCCCAGGCGCTCGGACCAGACCGCGCCGGCCTCCTGCTTGACCTGGTCGAGGCCCTTGCCGGCGATCTCGGTCGCGAGGTTGTTCCTGGCGCCGTCGATGCTCACGTACGACAGCCCGACCCGCATCTGGACCGGCCGGGCGGGGTCGAACTGCAGGTACGCCCCCGAGCCGGGCCCGTTGACGGTCACGTCACCGGCGGTGACCACCTCGCCCCGGACCTTGGCCGCCCCGGCGTTCTCGACCGTCTGGGCACCCGGCAGCACCTCGTCGTCCTTCCACGTGCCGAAGCCGGTCACGGGCTGGTCGAAGGTGGCGTGGAAGTAGACCTTGTAGCGCATCGGCGGGCCGCAGAAGCCGCCGGTCTGCACCCAGCCCTGGACGGTGTTCCCGCTGATCCGGGTCTCGCCGTCGTCGACGCCGTTGACCGAGCCGCTGGTGTTCAGCAGCACGGTGCCGGGCTTGCCCTGCGGGAAGGTGAAGCGGGCCACGCCCGCCCGCATGCTCACCGAGAGCTCCGTCTTGATCCCGGTGTCCAGGACGCTGCTGTAGAAGCCGGGGGAGGCCTGCTCCTTCTCGTGTTTGAAGGTCTGGACGTAGTCCTCGCCGTGGGTGGCGGGCGAGCGGCCGACCGTGCCGGAGAACGGCAGCACGGGGAAGTCCTGGGCGCCCGTGCAGCCGGGCCCGGAGATGTGGGTCATGGAATATCCGCGCAGCCGGTTGTCCTCCCACCGGTAGCCGCCGCCGGCGTTGGCCACGGTGTCGGGGCTCCACTGCATCATGCCGAACGGCAGGACGGCACCGGGGAAGGTCATGCCACCGCCACCGCCGTGGCCGAAGTCGGAGGCCGCCTCCTTGGTGCCGTGGAAGACGTTCACCAGGGCGGCGGGGTTGCGCTCCATGACGACGTCCGGCGAGGTGGACGCGGCGACGGAGCCGGGTGGGAGTATCGCCGTCGCGACCAGGGCGGCCACGACCGGTAAGGACCATTGAGACACGGCAGTCCTCCAAGGGAGAGATCTGTATCACACAACCGAGATCGGCTGATCAGGGTCAACGAGCAGAAAGGGCGGTCAGAAGCTGCCACCACGGATAGGGGTTGGCTGGTCAGGGCGGCTTTGTCACATTCGCGAGTACGTGTGTCGAGCCGGCGTGAGGAAAGCAGCGATGACAGTCGTGTCCACGGTTCCCGTCGAAAGCCCCGCAGAGTCCGCCGTAGGGTCCGCCGCCGAGTCCGCCGTCGGGCCCGCCGCCGATCCCCGGGACCCGTCGATCCGGCTCGCCCGGCTGCTCGACCCGGGTTCGGCCGTCCCGCTCCACGGCGACGACGAGAGCGGGGTGCTGGCCGTGCACGGGCTGATCGGCGGCGCGCCGGTCGTCGCGTTCTGCACCGACGCCCGCCGGATGGGCGGCGCGCTGGGCGCGGACGGTGCCCGGCACATCGTGGACGGCATCGAGGCCGCCGTGCGCCAGGGCTGCCCGGTGATCGGCCTGTGGCACTCGGGCGGCGCCCGGCTCGCCGACGGCGTGGAGTCCATGGACGGCGTGGGCCGCATGTTCGCGGCCATGACCTGGGCCTCCGGCGTGGTGCCGCAGATCTCGGTCATCCTCGGGCCGGCGGCCGGCGCCGCGGCCTACGGCCCCGCGCTCACCGACGTCGTCATCATGGCCGACTCCGGCCGCGTCTTCGTGACCGGGCCCGACATCGTCCGCAACGTCACCGGCGAGTCCATCGACATGGCCGGACTGGGCGGCCCAGAGGCGCACGGCCGCAAGTCGGGCGTGGCGCACATCCTGGCCGCCGACGAGGCGGACGCCCTGCGCCGCGCCCGCGGCCTGGCCGGGATCTTCGCCGACCACGGCACGCCCGACCTGGCCGCGCTCCGCGAGCCCCGGGACCTGCGGTCGCTGCTGCCGGAGTCGCCGCGCCGCGCCTACGACGTGCGCCCGCTGGTGCGGGAGCTGCTGGACGCCGGCGGTTTCGAGGAGCTGCAGCCCCGCTGGGCCGCCAACATCCTGGTCGGACTCGGGCGGCTCGGCGGCCGGTCCGTCGGGGTGCTCGCCAACAACCCGCGGCACAAGGGCGGCTGCCTCGACTCGCTGTCGGCCGAGAAGAGCGCCCGCTTCGTCCGCATGTGCGACTCCCAGGGCATCCCGCTCGTCGTGCTGGTGGACGTCCCCGGCTACCTGCCGGGCGTGGGGCAGGAATGGGGCGGCGTCGTACGCCGGGGCGCCAAGCTCCTGCACGCCTTCGCCGAGTCGGTCGTGCCCCGCGTCACCCTGATCACCCGCAAGGCGTACGGCGGCGCGTACATCGCGATGAACTCCCGCTCGCTCGGCGCGACCACCACGTTCGCCTGGCCGGGCGCGGAGGTCGCGGTCATGGGCGCGGAGTCGGCCGTCGGCGTCCTGCACAGGAAGGCCCTCGCGGCCGCCCCCGAGGCGGAGCGCGAGGAGCTGCGCACCCGCCTGGCCGAGGAGCACCGCCGGGTCGCCGGCGGGGTCGAGCGGGCCGTGGCCATCGGCGTCGTGGACGAGGTCATCGCGCCGGAGACCTCCCGGCTGCGGATCGCGGAGGCGCTGGCCCGCGCCCCGCGCGCCCGCGGACGCCATTCCAACATCCCGTTGTGAGGAACCGTCAACAGGAGGCGCACCATGTCCCACATCACCGCGTCCCAGATCGCCCCGTCCCAGATCGCCCCGTCCCAGATCGCCCCGTCCCAGATCGCCCCGTCCCGGATCACAGCGGTCCTGGTCGGAGGGCCGGACCACCTGGCCGCCGACCGGCGGATCCAGAGCGTGGGGTCCGCCACCGACACGCTCAAGCTGCCCCACGGCGCCGGGTACGAGCACTTCCGGCACCAGGGCGAGAGCACCGAGATCGACGGCGAGCGGGCTCTCGTCTTCCGGTGGATCATGCACACCGCCATCGCGGAGTAGCCGCCGCTCCTGTGCGCCTGTGGGCATCGAGAACCTGCCTACAGGCGCTCGCCCACCAGCTTCGCCGGGAGGTCGGCGCGCCGGGAGACGTTGAGCTTGCGGTAGACCCGCGTCAGGTGCTGCTCCACGGTGCTGACCGTGATGTACAGCTTGGCGGAGATGTCCCGGTTGGAGTAGCCGTCGGCGGCCAGCGCGGCCACCCGCCGCTCGGCGTCGCTGAGGATCGGCTGCACGCCCGTCACGCCGTCGTCGGCGGGTTCGCCGGGTGACAGCGCCTGGCTCAGCCCGTCGGCGTGGCACTCCTCCGCCAGGGCGCGGGCCCGCCGTGCCAGCATCCCGCCACGGCGGTACTCCCCGTTGGCGTGGTAGGCCGCGACCAGGTCGAAGAGCGTCCTGGCCAGCTCGTACCCATCTCCGCCCGCCTGGACCAGCTCGGCCGACCGGCGCAGCAGCATGATCCGGTGGCGGCTCTCGGCGGTCGCGGCCAGCACGCGCATGGCCATGCCGTGCACCCGCTTGGACCGCCCGTGGCAGCGCGCCATCTCCTCCTCGGCCAGCAGCCGAGCCTCCTCCGGCTCGCCGAGGCGGACCAGGGCCTCGGCGGCGTCCACCCGCCAGGCGATGAACTCCGGGCTGTCCAGCTTCCACCGGGCCGTCAGCTCGCCGCAGAGCCGCAGGTCGCGCAGGGCCTGCTCGGCCTGTCCCGCCATGAGCGTGAAGCGGGCCTTGCCGTAGAGGTAGAGCAGGCCGAAGCGGGTCTCCAGCATGGCCTCCGGCACGGGCTGGGAGACGTGCAGCAGGTAGTCGTCGTGACGGGACATGGCGGCGCCCGCCAGCAGCAGGGCACCCAGCGGCCCGCCGACGGCCACACCCCAGCTGGCCGGGGGGATGAGCTCCAGGGCCCGCCGGGCGTCGCGGGCCGCCGCCGCCGGCTCGCCCCGGCGCAGGCCGATCTCCGCGCGGATGGCGGAGAGCCGGGCCTGCCTGCTCGGGGCGTGACGGGAGGCGGCCTCCTCGATGAAGGCGTCGCACCAGGGCGCGGCCCGGTCGGCGCGGCCGCTGTAGGTCAGGGTCAGCAGCGCGCTCTCGACCGTGTCCATCGACATCTCGTCCAGCCGGGAGCCGCGCAGGACGCGCTCGGCGGTGGCCGCCGTCTCCGGCCGCGGTCCCTCCGCCAGCGCCCGGACCAGCGCGTTCGCCGAATCGATGCGGCGGCTCGCGCTGAGCGAGTGCGCGGCGCCGCCGGCCTCCTCCTCGCTCAGCTCCGGCAGGTGCGGCAGGAAGGTCGGGCAGGCGCCCCGGAGCCAGGCGCGGGCCACGGCCAGCTCCGCCAGGCCCTCCCGGTCGAGCTCGCCCAGCTCCTTCAGGTGGTTCAGCACGTCTCTCGCGTCATCCGTGTGGCCGTGCCACAGCAGCGCCTTGGCCAGCACCACGGCGTCGCCGCCGCCGAGGTGGCCCTTGTGCAGCGCCTCGGTCAGCTCGGCCAGGTGCCCGGCGGGGGTGCTCGGGTTGATCCGCCACTTGGCGCGTACGAGCTTGGTGGCGATCCTGGCCCGGCGCCGCTCGTCGCCGCAGCCCTGCCAGGCCAGCTTGAGGTACTCGATCGCGGGCTCCACGGCGCCGTCGCGCAGCGCCTGGCCGGCCGCCTCCTCCAGGATGGACAGGGCCCACGCGTCGTCCGCGCGGCCGCCCAGCAGCAGGTGGTCGGCCACCACCGTCACGGCGGCGCCCTCGTGATAGGTGAGCTCGGCGGCCCGGCGGTGCAGGTGGGCGCGGTCCTGGGCGTCGAGCGTGGACAGCACCGCCGACCTGGCGCTCTCGTGGCGGAAACGGCCTCCGGCGAGCAGCCCGGCACGGGTCAGCGCCTGGACCGCCTGGGCGGTGGCCGTCTCGTTCTCGCCGAGCAGCTGGGCGACCGAGCCGGGCTCGTCCAGCACCGCGAGGCCGCGGGCGACGAGCAGCAGGTCCGGGTCGGCGCGGTGCAGGCAGGTCAGCACGGCGTCGCCGTAGCGGTCGCCGGGGGCGCCGCCGGCCTGGTAGTCCTCCACGAGGGCGTCCACCAGGAGGCGGTTGCCGCCGCTCAGCTCGTGGCAGCGGGCGGCGTACCGGTCGGCCGTCTCCCGGCCGGCCCGCTCGGCCACCCGCCTGGCCACGCCCTCGGCGGACAGGTGGGTGAGCCGGACCTGCCGGCAGTGGGGCTGGCGCAGCAGGTCGGAATGGAGCAGGAAGTGCTGGTTCGGGTGGTGGTCGGGGGTGCCGAAGAGCAGCATGACCTTGGCGTACTTGACCCGGCGGGCCAGGTAGGACAGGCAGAGCTGGGAGGCGCGGTCGGCGTGGTGGGCGTCGTCCACGACGATCAGCAGCGGGCAGCGCTCCGACAGCTCCAGCAGCACCGTGCAGAGCGCGTCCACGATCTGCACGTCCACGTGGTCCAGGGTCTCGCCGGCGAGCTGGGCGCGGGCGCCCTCCTGCAGCAGGCTGAGCGTGACCGTACGGTGCTGCTCCATCATCGGCGTGTTGTGCACGAGCTGCGAGAGCACGCCGAGGGGCACGTCGCGCTCCGCCAGGGAGCCCGTCGCGGTGAGCGGGAGGGCGCCGTGGTCGAAGGCGTGCTCGGTCAGCCCGTACAGCAGGTGGCTCTTGCCGGTGGCGATGGCGCCGGTCACCACCGCGATGCGGCCCCGGCCGGCCACCGCTTCGTCCAGCAGCCCGCGCAGGAGGGCCATCCCCTGCCGTTGATCGTGCTCGGCCATGACGGCCCTCCTTCGTTGCCTGGTCGGAAAGGTCAGTAGGGCAGGATTCGGCCCGACGGGGTGCGGAGGTCGAGTCCGGTGACCCGCCTGCGCCGCGGCTTGTCCCGCACAGCTCTGATCCGTGACATGGGAGCGTCCTTTCGTGCCGGCGGCCGTGGACCGGCCGCGCGCTCGTCAGCCCGCGGTCGCCAGGCGGCGGGGCTGGGGAAGGGGCCGGCGGGACGGCCGCGGCTGCGCGCCGTCCGCCGGGCGGGCGCCGAGCGCCGCGCGGACGGCCATGAAGGCGGCGGCGGCGACGTCGTCGTCGAGGCCCGCCCCCCAGGTCGTGCCGTCGCCCGTGCCGCACTCGGCGTAGATCATGACAGCGTGCGGCGAGCGGCCCGCGAGCACCGTGCGCTCGGGCCGCATCTGGTCGTCGTCCAGCGGCGGCGCGGTCTTGTGCACCGCGAGTACCTGGATGCCCCAGGGGCTGAGCACCGAGCCGAGGCCCTCGACGGCCTGCGCCCGCGGCCCGTCGAGATCGACGCCGCCGTCCACGTGAAGGGTGACCACGATCGGCTCGCTGCCCAGCGACAGCGGGCCGGACAGGTCCCCGCGGTAGAGGTACTCCTCCTGGAACAGCGCGCCGATCCGGCCCGGCGACAGCTCGCCGCCCGCCGTGTCGGCCTGCTCCTGGACCCGGGCGGACAGGTCGGCCTGGAGCGCGCGCGGCAGGCTGAGCCCGTGCCAGGCGCTCATCACGTACGCCACGCCGCCCTTGCCCGACTGGCTGTTCACCCGGACCACCGCCTCGTAGGTCCGCCCCACGTCCTTGGGGTCGACCGGCAGGTACGGCATGCTCCAGGCCAGCTCGTCCACGGGCGTCCCGGTCGCGGCGGCCTGCCGCTCCCGCTCGTCGAAGCCCTTCTTGATGGCGTCCTGGTGGGAGCCGGAGAAGGCGGTGTAGACCAGGTCGCCGCCGTAGGGGTGGCGCGGGTGGACCGGGAGCTGGTTGCACAGCTCGACGGTGTGGCGCACGGCGTTGAGGTCGGAGAAGTCGATGCCCGGGTCGACGCCCTGCGCGTACAGGTTCATGCCCAGCGTCACCAGGCAGACGTTGCCCGCGCGCTCGCCGTTGCCGAACAGGCAGCCCTCGATCCGCTCGGCCCCCGCCAGCAGCGCCAGCTCGGCCGAGGCCACTCCGGTGCCCCGGTCGTTGTGGGGGTGGATGGACAGGCAGACGTGCTCGCGACGGGACAGGTTGCGGTCCAGCCACTCGATCTGGTCGGCGAAGACGTTGGGCAGCGAGCGCTCGACGGTCGTGGGGAAGTTCAGGATGATGCCGCGGCCCGCCTCCGGCTGCCAGACGTCCATGACCGCCTCGCACACCTCCAGCGAGAAGTCCAGCTCGGTCTCGTTGAACAGCTCGGGGGAGTACTGGTAGGCCAGGTCGCAGTCGCCGAGCACGCGGCCGGCGTGCTCCATCATCACGCGCGTGGCGCGGACGGCCAGCTCGCGGCAGCCGGCGCGGTCGATGCCGAAGACCACCCGGCGGAACAGCGGCGACGTGGCGTTGTAGATGTGGATCACCGCGCGGGGGGCGCCCTTGAGCGTGTCGAGGGTGCTCCTGATGAGCTCCTCGCGGGCCTGGGTGAGCACGGTGATCCGGACGTCGTCCGGGATCCGGTCCTGCTCGATGAGTAAGCGTACGAAGTCGCGGTCATCCTGGCTCGCGACGGGGAAGCCGACCTCGATCTCCTTGTAGCCCATGCGCACCAGCAGTTCGAACATCTGGAGCTTGCGCGCGGGGGACATCGGGCGGGCCAGCGACTGGTTGCCGTCCCGCAGGTCGGTGGACAGCCAGCGGGGGGCTGTGCGGATGCGTCTGCCGGGCCAGGTGCGGTCCGTCAGATCGATAGGCCGGAATTCTGTGTACCGTTCGGCGCCCTGCATCCTCGGATTTCCTTTCCCGAATGACCTCGTCGTCAGATGGCGTGCGGCGGTCCGCCGAATTCCGCGATGACAGCGGCCTTTCTTGGGAGCGACGCGCGGCGTAGGGGTACGGTGCCCGCTGCTTTCTCGGTGATAGTGGTCCGTTCCCGGTGGAAATCTGCTTGAGTATGGCCGAAGCTATAGACGGCGCCGGGGCCGGGACAAGACAGCGGGCCACGAGTTCGGGCCGGATATCCCCTGTGAGCACGGCAGGGGTATCGAAAGGTGTATCCCCGCTACGCCTTTCGGATCAGACCTCTTACCAAGGCCCATGACGCGGCTCACACTCCAGCCATGGCGGCTATCGCTCTCAGACTCCCGGTCATGGCAACCGTTCCACGAACCCTCGCCCTGTGCGTCGTCGAAGCCCGCCCGCTGGTGCTGGCGGTCTCCCTGCTCCGCTTCATGACCGGCGTCGCCCTGGCCCTGCCGGTGGCCATGGCCCCCGCCCCGCTGACGATCCTGCGGGGAGCGGCGGCCTGGGTGCTCTCGATCTTCGCGGTCTACCTCTTCAACGGCATCGCCGACGTCACCGAGGACCGGATCAACTGCGCCGGCCGGCCGATCGCCAGAGGGGACCTGCATCCGCGTGAGGCCGGGATCGTGACCGCCGCCGCGGCCTTCCTGGCGCTCGTGGCCGCGGTGGGGCTGCCGCTGCCGATGCTCCTGATCATCGCCGCCAACCTGGCTCTGGGCTACCTCTACTCGGGCTCGCCGCTGCGGCTGAAGGGCAGCGCCGGGGGCACGGTCGCGGTGTTGTGCCTGTCGGGCCTGCTGTCCTACCTCGGCGGGTTCGTCGTCGCGACGGCGGGCGCGAGCGTCCCCGTGCCGGCCGCGTTGATCGCGTTCGCCGCCGCGGCGACCGGCTGGATGGTGCTCGTCGGCGTGCCCGCGAAGGATCTCTCGGACATCGCGGGGGACGCCGCGGCGGGCCGGCGGACGTTCGGCGTACGGGTCGGCGAGCGCGTGTCGCGGTGCGTGATGGTCGCGGCGGCGGCCGGGCTGTGCGCGGCCTTCGGCCTGGCCATCCAGCTGCTGGACGTGCCGCTGACAGGTGTCTTCCTGGCCATGGTGGCGGGCGTCGCCGCCGTGACCGTGGCGGGGGCGTTCGCGTGCGCGGCCACCACGGCGGGCGGGCCGGCCGGGCGCCGGACCCGGCGGCGCCCGTACGGGGCATTCATGGGAACGCAACATCTCGTTCACCTGACCGCTCTAATGAGCCATATATGACACTAAATGTTGCATTAGTGCCCCTGGGTAAGGGATAGTTAGGGGGGCGCTCGAAAGACTGGTCCCGCGCAGGCGGAGGGGGGACATTGGAGGTTCACGGGGCGGGGGATCCGGCGAGATTAGTTGAAATGTGTCGTAACGAAATACTTGCCGACTTCGAGTCTGCCCTGCGGTCCATCGGCAGTCCCGTTTTCGCTGATCAGCGCGCCAGGGACCAGGCACTTTCCACCGCGAGGTACGTCCTGGACGACGTGGCGGCTACGCTACGCGCTGGAAAGGTACAGATTAGTGAGCTGTACAAATTTCACGCATGGGAAGTTGGAAATGCGCGGGCGGCGGGCGGCGTGCACCCGAAGGTCTCACTTGAGGCGGGCTCACTTTTTTTCAGCGCAGCACTGCGCCATCTCGCCCGGAGAATAGCGGCAGAGTCCGATTCGCCTGCGGAGTTGTTCACACTCGCCGTCTCCGGCATGGAGGCGAGCCTGTCGCGGCGCATCCGTGAGGCTGCCGACAGTTACCACGGCTTCCTGCTCGACCTGGTGCACGAGGCCCAGGAGGAGGAACGCCGCCGCATCGCCCGCGAGCTGCACGATCGCATCGGGCACGGCATCAGCGTGGCCCACCAGCAGCTGGCACTCTCGGAGGCGTACCGGGCGTCCGACGCGGCCCGCGCCTCGGCCAAGATCACCGTGGTGCAGCAGGCCATCCTGGAGACGATGGAGAACCTGCGGCAGCTGACGTCGGAGCTGCATCCCCAGACACCGGTCAGAAGCCTGGAGAAGTCGCTGATGAGCTTCCTGGAGGCGGTCGAGACCGACGAGGTCTCCGTCGCCCTCGACGTCAGCGGAGATGAGACGTGGGCCGAGCCGCATGTGCTCGACGAGTCGTTCCTCATCCTGCGCGAGGCGGTGCGCAACGCGCTCACGCACGGGTCGCCGCGGATCGTCCTGGTGCGGGTGAACATCGCCCCGCACGAGCTGTCGGCGTCGGTGCAGGACAACGGGAGGGGGTTCGACCCGGCGGCCGTGCGCGGCCGCGGGGTGGGCATGACGTCCATGCGCGAGCGCGCCGAGCTGCTCGACGGCCGGGTCGTCGTCTCCAGCGAGCCGGAGCAGGGCTGCCTCGTGGAGCTCTTCGTACCGTTCAAGAGGCAGTCCCGTGGCCGGCGCGACGCCTAGCGGCGCGATCTCGGTGGTGCTGGTGGACGACCATGCGCTGTTCCGGGAGGGAGTGCGGGAGATCCTGGAGGCCGACGCCGGCATCAGCATCGTGGGGGAGGCGGGCGACTCCGAGTCGGCCGTGTCCGTGGTCGCCGCGACCCTGCCGGCCGTGGTGCTGCTCGACGTCGAGATCCCCGGTGACGAGGTCACCGAGACCGTCGCCCGGATCAGGAAGGTGTCGCCGGAGAGCCGGATCATCATCCTGAGCATGTACGACGGGCCCCAGCTGCTCACCCGGCTGCTGACCGCGGGCATCCGCGGCTACCTGCTCAAGAGCGTGCACCGGCACGAGCTGATCGCGGCGGTGCACAGCGTCCATGAGGACTCCTCCAGGGTCGTGCTCGCCGTCTCCCGCCACAGCCTGGCCCGGGTGGAGGAGCCCAGCGCCGCGGTGCTGTCGGAGAAGGAGCTGGAGGTGCTGCAGCTGGCGGCGCAGGCGCTGAGCAACGTGCAGATCGCGCGCCGCCTGAGCCTGGCCGAGGCCACCGTGAAGCGGCACATGCGCAACATCTTCGTCAAGCTCAACGCGGTCTCGCGCATCGACGCGGTCAACAAGGCGCTGGCCGCGGCCCTGATCTCGCCTCAGAGCAGGGGCGAGGGCGACTGAGCGTAGTGGCCGGCGACGAACAGGCCGGCCAGCTTGCCGAGGGTCTCGGGCGGCAGCTCCACCGAGGAGGCCATCAGGTTCATCTCCAGGTGCACCAGGTCGCGGGTGCTCGGCACGGGGACGACGTGCTCGCCCTGTGAGAGCAGCCAGCTCAGCGCGAGCCGTCCCGTGCCCAGGTCGAGCTGCGCGGCCTCGGCGTCGAGCGCCCGCAGCCGCCGGAGGCTGTGGCGCCGGTGCTCGGCACCGAACCGGGGGTCCCCGCACCGCCAGTCGTCCGCGCCGAAGCCGGCCGCCGGCTTGATCCGCCCGGTCAGGAAGCCCCGGCCGAGCGGGCGCGCGGCCACCACGGTGATGCCCAGCTCGTACGTGGTGGCCAGCAGCTCGGGCGACGGGAGCGGCCCCCACAGGGAGAACTCGACACCGACCGCGCTCACCGGGTGGACGGCGTGCGCCCGCCGGACCTGCTCCGGCGTGCCGCCGGACACCCCCAGCCGGCGGATCTTCCCGGCCCGCACCAGCTCGGCCAGGCACGTCACGCTCTCCTCCAGCGGCACCCGCTCGTCCTGGCAGTGCAGGAAGTACAGGTCGATGCAGTCGGTACGCAGGCGCCTGAGCGAGGACTCGCAGGACCGCCGGAGCAGGCCGGGCCGCCCGTCGAACACCGCCGGGCCATCGGGGCCGCCGGCACCGACGCCGCCCCGCGTGCTCACCACCACGTCGTCCGCCCGCTCGGAGACCACGCGCCCGATCAGGCTCTCGACCTGCCCTCCTGCGTAGAAGTCCGCCGTGTCGAGCAGCGTCACGCCGGAGTCGAGCGCCTTGTGCACCAGCCGGGCGGCCTCGCCGGGGTCGACCCGCCCGTACGCCCCGCTCAGGGCGAGCGTGCCCAGCCCGATGGCGGAGACCAGCGGCCCCGTACCGCCCAACCTCGTGTAACGCACGAAATCCCCTTCACGACGCCGTTTCCTCATCAACAGAACCAGTCAAGGGACGGACAAATTCGATGTCAACCCGTTCTAGGGATAAAAGGGGTGGAATATCACAACGCACCCTTACGCGATGGTAGGCCGACAGCGGATCACCGCCGAGCGGGGCGGCGAAGGCTTTGCCCCTATCCGAACCCCTATTTCCGGCCCGGCGCCCACAGAACTCCACGCAACTCCTTTTCGGGAATTGGCGCGTATGGCTACTGTGCCGGGAGGCGGATGAAATGTGAGGAGGTCGGGGTGATCGAGGAGATCCTGCCTGCCACCGTCATGACCTTCGACACCTTCACCGACCCGCCCGACGCGGTGCTCTTCCCTGAGGAGGCCGACCTGGTGCGGCAGGCCGCCGACAAACGGCGCAGGGAGTTCACCACCGCCCGCCACTGCGTCCACCAGGCACTGGAACGGCTGGGCGTGCCCCCCGTCCCGGTGCTGTCCGGAGCCCACGGCGAGCCCGCCTGGCCCGCGGGCGTGGTCGGCAGCATCACGCACTGCGCCGGCTACCGCGGGGCCGCCGTCGGCACCGCGCCCGGAACGATCGGCATCGACGCCGAGCCCCACGGGCCGCTCCCGCCCGGCGTCCTGGAGGCCATCTCCGTCCCCCAGGAGCGCAGGCTGCTGCGCCGCCTGGAGGCCGAGCACCCGGGCACGAGCTGGGACCGGATCCTGTTCAGCGCCAAGGAGTCGGTCTACAAGGCGTGGTATCCGCTCGCCCTGCGCTGGCTGGACTTCCAGGACGCCGTGATCATCCTCGACCCCCTGAGCGGCACGTTCGACGCCCGCCTCCTGGTCGCCGGGCCGTCGTGGCAGGGGACGCGGGTGAGCGGCTTCACCGGCCGGTGGATGACCGGCAACGGACTCGTCCTCACCGCGATCGCCATGACCGCAGCGTCATGACGCATCGCCATCACCGTGCCGCTCGCCGGCGGGAAGGCCCTGGAAGTGACAAGATTCGGCGTGGTCCTCATCTCCGAGGACAGCACGGGAGCCGAGTGGGTGGCCAGGTGCCGCCGCGCGGAGGCGCTCGGCTACGACGTGATCGCGGTGCCCGACCATCTGAACCTGCTCTCGCCGTTCCCGACCGCCGTGCTGGCCGCGGAGGCGACCGAGCGCGCGGTGATCGGCACGTACGTGCTCAACGCCAGCTTCCACCGGCCCGCGCTGCTGGCCAGGGACGTCCGGACCACCGCCGCGCTCATCGGTGAGCGGCTGGAGCTGGGCCTCGGCACGGGCTACGTCGAGGCCGAGTTCGCCGCCGCCGGCCTGCCCTTCGACGCGGCCACCCGGGTCGGCCGGCTGGCGGAGCTGGTGGGCGAGCTGGACACGCTGCTCGGGCACAAGGGCCCGCCGCTGATGATCGGCGGCCACGGCGACCGGGTGCTGCGGCTGGCCGCCCGCCGGGCCGAGATCGTCAGCTTCACCGGCGCCCCCTACCGGCCCGAGTACGGCAGGACCGCCCTGGTCACCGCCGGCGACCTGCTGGGGCGGGTGGAGCTCGTCCGCGCCGAGGCCGGGACCAGGCAGGCCGGTGGTCCGGAGCTCAACGTGCTGTCCAAGGCCACCGTGCTGACCCGGAACCGGCGCGCGGGCGTGGCCGGCCTGCGGCGCTACGCCCCCGACCTGACCTGCGAGGAGCTCCTGGAGGTGCCGACGCTGTTCGTCGGCACGCCGGAGCAGATCGCCGAGCAGGTCCGCCGGGACGAGGAGCGCTTCGGGTTCTCCTACGTCACGGTGATGGACTCCGCCATGGAGGACTTCGGGAAGGTCATCGAACTCCTCCGCTGACCGGCTGCCCGGCCGGCGCGTGCGCCAGGCCGTGCAGGCAGGCGTTCAGCGTGCGGGCCTGCACGTTCAGGTAATAGCTGTGGCGCAGCAGTTCGTCGAGCTGGTGCAGGGCGAGCCAGCGGAAGTCCGGATGGCGGGGCACCGGGTCGTCGTCCACCTCGACCACCAGATAGCGGTTGCGCGCGTGGTAGAAGCGCCCGCCCTCCTCCGACAGCACCGTGTCGAAGTGCACCCGCTCCGGCGGCGCCTCCAGCACCTCGGCCAGCAGCGCCGGGCGGGCCCCGGGCGGCAGGTGGTCGTAGTTGCCCGGCGTGCACTGCACGGTCGGCGCCAGCTCCACCACGTCGGTGTAGCCGGGCTCCACGCGGGCGTGCGCCAGCGCGTGCACCACGCCGTCGATGCGCCGGATCAGGAAGCCGACCACGCCCGTGCCGACGGGCTCGATCATCGGCTGGGCCCACGCGCCCACCTCGCGGCCGCCGGCCTCCACGCGTACGCCGATCACGTCGAAGAACCGGCCGCTCTCGTGCGAGATCCGGCCGCCGGCCCGCCGCCACCGGCTGAGCCGGTTGAGCGGCACCGGGCTGGCCTGGACGTCGGTGGTGGACCGGATGGCGCTGAGCCAGCTCAGGATCTCGGCCGTGCCGTGCGCGGCCCCCCAGCGGGGGTCCCTGGAGCGCGCCACCGCCGCTCCGAACTCCTCCTCGCCCTCGTCGGCGCCCTCCTGCACCGGCAGGCACGCCAGCACGGTCCTGGCGTCCATGTTCACCAGGTCGGGGACGGACAGCAGCTCGCGCACCCGCCGCAGCGACAGCCAGCGGAAGCCCTCGGGGGTCTCGACCTCCTCGGTCACCTCCACGACCATGTTCCTGTTGCGCTTGCGGTAGAACCACGCGCCCTGCTCCGACTGCCGCACGTCGGCCAGCACCCGCCCCCGCGGCTCGCGGAAGAAGTCCAGGTACGGCACCGCCCGCCCCTGGTGCACGCGCGTGTAGTTGCTCCGGGTGGCCTGCACGGTGGGCGACAGCTGCGGCCCGCCGGGGTTGCCCGGCTCGTTCTTGGCCTGCATCAGCAGGTACGGCACGCCCTCCACCCGCCGCAGCAGGATGCCGAGGATGCCCGCCTCGGGCTGGTTGATGATCGGCTGGCTCCACGCGGGCACCGCCCAGTCCGGGCGGCGCACGTCGAGCCCCTCGACGGTGAAGAACCTGCCGCTCGCGTGGTGGATGTTGCCCGTGGCCGGGTCCTCGCGCCAGCCGTCCAGTTCCTCCAGCGGCAGCCGGGTCACCCGCATGTACGTGTGCCCGGCGACCTCCCGGAGCCAGTCGTGAACGTCGATGGCAGACTCCTTACCGCGGTCCGATGCCGCCGAAGCTGCCATGGGCCGCCGGAGCCCTCAACCCCTGCTCGGAAGGCCCCGACCCCTGTTTCCTTGATAGGGGTACTGCTGGTGGGCCGGGCCTCCTTAGCCTTCTAGTGTGGACGCCATGACCGATCATCGGGAAGTACGGGCGAGTGACCACGACCGCGAGAGGGTGGCCGAGATGCTGCGCGTCGCGGTCACCGAGGGGCGCATCACGCTGGAGGAGCTCGACGAGCGGGTGACCGGTGCCTACACGGCCCGCACGCTGGGCGAGCTCGACGACGTGATCGCCGACCTGCCGCGCTCCGGCGTGCTGGTCCCGGCCGGTTCCGCCGCCTCGCTCGTCCCGTTATCCGGTGCGGCCGACCTGGAGCTGCACACCGGCAGCGGCCGGGTCGAGCAGGTGGGCCGCTGGCAGGTCCCGCAGCGCGTCAGCGCCAAGGCCGGCCGGTGGGGCAAGGTGCGCATCGATTTCACCCGGGCGGACTGCCCGCACCGCGAGGTCCTGCTCGACGTCGAGATCACCTCCTGGTTCGGTGACATCACCGTGCTGGTCCCCCGTGGCTGGCGGGTCCGCGACGAGGACGTCGTACGCCGGTGGATGGGCAGCGTCCACAACCACCCGCCCGAGCCGCTCGCGCCCGAGGGCGTCACCGTGCGCCTCACCGGTTACGTGCAGACCGGTGACGTCTGGGTGAAATACCGCCGGGCAGCAACCTGAGGAGGATCGCATGGCGTGCCGGATCTGTTCGGGCCGTCTCCATCCGTTCGCCGACTTCGGGAGACAGCCGCTCTCCGACGCCTTCGTCATCCCGGGCGACCCGCGCGAGGAGTTCTTCTTCCACCTGGCCGTGGGCCTCTGCGTGGCCTGCTCGACGGTGCAGCTGCTGGAGGAGGTGCCTCGCGAGCGCATGTTCCACGAGGGCTACCCGTACCTGTCGTCCGGCTCGTCGGTGATGCGCGAGCACTTCCAGAGCCTGGCCAAGCGGCTGCTGACCACCGAGCTGACCGGGCCCGACCCCTTCGTGGTGGAGCTGGGCTGCAACGACGGCACCATGCTGTCGGTCGTCGCCGACGCGGGCGTGCGGCACCTGGGCGTCGAGCCGTCCGGCGGGGTCGCCGACCTGGCGGCCGCCAGGGGCGTACGGGTGCGCAAGGACTTCTTCGAGGCCGGCACCGCGGCGGGCATCCTGGCCGCCGACGGGCCCGCCGACGTCGTCTACGCGGCCAACACCCTGTGCCACATCCCCTACCTCGACTCGATCATGGAGGGCGTGGACACGCTGCTGCGGCCCGGCGGCGTGTTCGTCTTCGAGGACCCCTACCTGGGCGACATCGTGGAGCGGGCCTCCTTCGACCAGATCTACGACGAGCACTTCTACTTCTTCAGCGCCACCTCCGTGAGCGGCCTGGCCCGGCGGCACGGCTTCGAGCTCGTGGACGTGGAGCGGCTGCCCGTGCACGGCGGCGAGGTCCGCTACACGCTGGCCCGGCGGGGCGCCAGGACGCCGGCCCCGGCCGTGGCGGAGCTGCTGGCGGCCGAGGAGGCCGCGGCGCTCGCCGAACCGGCCACGCTGCACCGCTTCGCCGCCCGCGTGGCCGACACCCGCGAGCGTCTGGTGACCCTCCTCACCGGCCTGCGCGAGCAGGGCGCCCGCGTGTACGGCTACGGCGCCACGGCCAAGAGCGCGACCGTGCTCAACTACTGCGGCATCGGCCCCGAGCTGGTCTCGTTCGTCTGCGACACGACCCCGGCCAAGCAGGGCAGGCTCACTCCCGGCTCGCACATCCCCGTGCGCGGCCCCGAGGCGTTCGCCGACCCCTACCCCGACTACGCGCTGCTCCTCGCCTGGAACCACGCCGAGGAGATCATGGCCAAGGAGACGGAGTTCGCCCGCGCGGGCGGCACCTGGATCCGCTACGTGCCCGAAGTCCATCTCGTGCGGTCCTGAGGGCGACGGAGTCCGGAACGATGGAGCATCGCGAGCTGGCGGTGGCCGGCGCGTACGCGTTCTTCCCCGAGGTCTTCCCCGACGCCCGCGGCGACTTCGCCTCCCCCTACCAGGAGCGCGCGTTCGTCGCGGCGGTCGGGCGGCCGCTGTTCCCCGTGGCGCAGGCCAGCCGGAGCGTGTCCCGGCGCGGGGTGGTGCGGGGCGTGCACTACACGCTGGTGCCGCCCGGCACCGCCAAATACGTCTACTGCGCCGGCGGACGGGCGCTGGACATGGTGGTCGACCTGCGGGCGGGCTCGCCGACGTTCGCGCGGTGGGAGGCGATCGAGCTGGCCGCCGGCGACGGGACCGCCGTGTACCTGCCGCCGGGGGTGGGCCACGCGTTCGCCGCGCTGGAGGACGACACGGTGGTCTGCTACCTGCTGTCCGAGGAATACCGCAAGGAGCACGAGCTGGCGGTGTCGGTCTTCGACGAGGAGATCGGGCTGCGCCTGCCGCCCGGGTTGCCGGTGCTGCTGTCGGAGCGCGACCGGCAGGCGCCCACGCTGGCCGAGGTGGCCGCTCTCGGGCAACTGCCCCGATACGACGGGTGAGGTCCCGCGGGACCTCACCCCGGGTTCTACAGCACCTCGCGCAGGGCGGCGATGACCTTCTCCTGGAGCTCGACGGGGAGCGACGGGTACATCGGCAGCGAGAAGATCTCCTGCGCCAGCGCCTCGGTCACCGGCAGGCTGCCGGGGGAGTGGCCCAGGTGGGCGAAGCCCGACATGGTGTGCACCGGCCAGGGATAGCTGATGTTGAGATGGATGTCGTAGGCGCGCAGGGCCTCGATGATCGCGTCCCGGCGCGGGTGCCGCACCACGTAGAGGTAGTAGGCGTGCTCGTTGCCGTCCGCGGTGGCCGGGAGGACGAGGTCGGTGCCGGCCAGGCCCTCGGCGTAGCGGCCGGCCACCGCGCGGCGGCCGGCGACGTACCGGTCGAGGCGGGTCAGCTTGCGGCGCAGGATCTCGGCCTGCACCTCGTCCAGACGCGCGTTGTGCCCGGGCGTCTCCACGACGTAGTACGTCCGCTCCATCCCGTAGTAACGCAGCCGCCGCAGCGCGGCGTCCACCCCGTCGTCCGGCGTGATGACCGCGCCGCCGTCGCCGTACGCGCCCAGCACCTTGGTCGGGTAGAAGGAGAAGGCCGCGGCGTGGCCCATCGAGCCGGCCGCCCGGCCGTGGTGGCGGGCGCCGTGGGCCTGCGCGCAGTCCTCGAGGATCACCAGGTCGTGCGCCGCGGCCAGCCGTTCCAGCGGGGCCATGTCCACGCACTGGCCGTAGAGGTGGACCGGCAGCAGGCAGCGCGTCCGCGGCGTGATCGCGGCCTCCACCTGCGACACGTCCATCAGGTACGTGACGGGGTCGACGTCGGTGAAGACCGGCGTCGCGCCCACGGCGTCAATGGCGACCACGGTCGGCGCGGCCGTGTTGGAGACGGTGATCACCTCGTCGCCCGGCCCGACGCCCAGCGCCTGGAGGGCGAGTTTGATGGCGTTGGTGCCGTTGTCCACTCCCGTGCAGTGGCGCACGCCGTGGTAGGCGGCGAACTCCTCCTCGAAGGCGCGCACGCTCCGGCCGAGGATGAGCTGGCCGGAGCGGAACACGGTCTCGACGGCGTCCATGATGTCGGCGCGCTCGGTTTCGTATTCCGGCAGATAGTCCCAGACGCGGGTGGGCATAGTCGTCCTCCTAGAGACTCCCGGCCCCGAGTAAACGCCTTCTCCGGCGACCGGCGGAACCCCTAGAAAAGAGGCCGTGTTTGAGGGGAGGGGTAGGGGGTGACGCTCGATCGCCGCCATATCTACCGTGGGCAGTGGCACTTCATCATGCGGTTGAACGAAAGACTGTCATATGACGGGGCATTATCTTTTCATGTGTCATCCGGATCACGGTCATGTAATTCCTACGCTCGCCGTGGTCGCAGAATTGACGCGACGGGGAAACCGCGTCACCTATCTCACCGCCGAGAGCACGGCCCCCCTGGTGGCGGAGGCGGGGGCCACGCCCGTCACCTACGACTCGCCGTACGAGCGGGTGGACACGCGCGAGCTGGAGGACGACCCCCTGCGCCTGCTCTCGGTCCTGCTGGACGACAGCGAGGCGATGCTCGGCGCGGCCGGGCGCCTGCCCGGCGGGCTCGACGCGATCGTGTACGACTTCTCGATCCTGCACGCCGGCCGCATCCTGGCCAGGAAGACGGGCCTGCCGGCGACCCAGCTCATCCCGATCTTCGCCTCCAACGCCCACTACTCCCTGCTCGCCTCCACCTACGAGGGCGAGGACGGCGGCGGGCTAGACCGGGCGCTGCCGGGCTGGGTGGACGGCATGCTGGCCAGGATCGGCACGCTGGCCCGGGCCCACGGGGTCCACGACGACCCCGCCGAGCTGTGGTGGGAGATCCAGGACGCCAACCTGGTGACCATCCCGCGCTCGTTCCAGTTCGCCGGCGAGACCTTCGACGAACGCTTCACCTTCGTCGGCCCCTGCCTGGGGGAACGGCGGTTCCTGAGCGAGTGGGAGCCGCCGGGCGACGGCCTGCCGGTCGCGCTGCTGTCCTTCGGCACCGTGGCCACCACCCGGCCCGAGCTGCTGCGCACCTGCGTCCAGGCCCTCGCCGAGCTGCCCTGGCGCACGGTGGTCACGCTGGCCGGCGGCATGGACGCCGCCGACCTCGGCCCGCTGCCGCCCACCGTCGAGGCGCGCCGGTGGGTGTCGCACATGAGCGTGCTCCGCCACGCCTCGGTGGCGGTCACCCACGGCGGGATCGGCACCGCCATGGAAGCCCTGTCCTGGGGCTGCCCGCTGGTCGTCGTCCCCACCACGGCCCTGGACCGGCCGCCCGCGCGGCGCATCGGGGAGCTGGGCCTCGGCCGCACCCTGGATCCCGCCGGGCTGACCCCGGGCAAGCTGGCCGAGCAGGTGCTCGCCGTCGCGGATGACGAGCGCGTACGCCGGGCCACCGCCGCGATGCGCGCGGAGATCAGGGCCGCGGGCGGCGCCGTGCGAGCCGCCGACGAGCTCGAACGCCGGCTGGTCAAGGCGGCGGTGTGATGGAGACGGCGAAGCCGGGGCCCGCCTTCGAGTTCCGCGTGCTGGGCCCGCTCACGGTGGTCAAGGACGGCGTCGAGCTGCCCATGAGCGCCAACAGGGAGCTGGTCATCCTGGCCAGCCTGCTGCTGAACGCCAACCGGGTGATGAGCGTGGAGCGGCTGATCGAGGCCGTGTGGGCGGGTTCGGCGCCGCCCAGCGCGTGGCGGCAGGTCGCGATCTGCGTCTCGCGGCTGCGCCGTACGCTGGGGGCCGGGCTGATCGAGACCTCCAGCCCCGGCTACCTGCTCAGGGCCGCGCCCGGCAGCATCGACTGGCTCAGGTTCACCTCCATGGTGGCGCGCTCGCGCACGCTGGCCGCCGCCGGCTCGGCGGAGGCGGCGGTGCTGCTGCTGCGCGAGGCGCTCGCGCTCTGGCAGGGGCGGCCGTTCGAGGACATCCGGGGGTTGCGCTACGACGTGGCGCGGATGGAGGAGTCCCGGCTGGAGGCGCTGGAGACCTGCCTGGAGCTGGAGATCGAGCTCGGCCGCCACCACCAGGTGATCCCCGAGCTGCTGGCCCTCGTGGCGGAGTCGCCGTTCCGCGAGCGGGTGCGCGCCCAGCTCATGCTGGCCCAGTACCGCGCCGGCCGGCGGGCCGAGGCGCTGCGCACGTACCAGGAGACCCGCCGCTACCTGCTGGAGCAGATCGGCCTGGAGCCGGGGCCCGCGTTGCGGCGGCTGCACGAGCAGATCCTCAGGGACGAGTCCGCCCTGATGCGGCCGATGGGCGAGTCCGCGTCGGCGCACCGGGCGGCGGGCGTCGTGCCCTGCCAGCTCCCGCCGCAGGTCCTGCCGTTCGTGGGGCGGGCCGAAGAACTGGCCGCGCTGGACGCCGCCCTGCTCCAGGACGACTCGGGGCCCGCCACCGTGGTCATCAGCGGCCCGGTCGGGGTCGGCAAGTCCACGCTGGCGCTGCGGTGGGCGCACGGCCAGATCGACGCCTTCCCCGACGGGCAGCTCTACGCGGACATGACGGACGCCGACCCCGGCGCCGTCCTCGACCGCTTCCTGCGCGCGCTCGGCGTGCCCGCCTGCGACCTGCCCGGCGACCCCGCCGAGAAGCTCGCCCTCTACCGGAGCTGCACGGCCCGGGGGAGGGTGCTGGTGGTGCTGGACAACGCCAGGGACAGCGACCAGGTACGGCCCCTGCTGCCCGGCGGCGCCCACTGCCGGGTCGTCGTCACCGCCGAGGACCCGCTGGACGACCTGGTGGCGCGGCAGGGGGCGCACCGCGCGTTCCTGGCGCCGCTGCCGGAGGAGGCGGCCAGGGAGCTGGCGGGCCTGCTGGTGGGCGCGTCCCCGGCCCGGGCCCAGGCGGTCCGCGACCTCGTCGCCACCTCCTGCGGCAACCCCCTCTCCCTGCGCCTGGCCGCGGCCCGATTACGCTCCCGCCGCGCGAGCCCCGCCGGACAGCCCGCCGCCTGACACCCCTGCCCGCACCCCCTCAGGGGCGGGACAGGACGGCGTGGAGGGCGGTCGCCAGCGTGGCCGCCGAGGGGGTGTCCTCGTGGGTGCGCCAGGCGACGTGGCCGTCGGGGCGGATGAGGACCGCGCCCCGGGGGCCGAGACCGTACTCCTTGGCCCAGGTCGGCGAGGTGAGGGGGGCGGTGGTGTCCGCCTCGGCGATCTCCAGTGCGGTGAGGGGGAGCTCCGTTTCCCCGGCCGCCCGCAGCCAGCCGCTGCCCGCCGGGGTCATCAGCGTGAAGTGCGGGCCGAGCAGGTCGAGCGTGGAGACCTGGCCGTCGCGGCCGGTCAGCCAGACGTGCGGGGCACGGTGGCCGGGCCGGGCCACCGGGACGTAGGTGCGGTAGGGGTCCTCCGGCGCCGGGGGCGGGGTGCCGTCCGGGAGCACGGCGGCGGAGGTGTAGTGGAAGCCCAGCACGAGCCCTTCGGAGCTGCGCCGATCCGCCTGCCGCCGGATCGCCTCGGCCATCGACAGCCGCCCCTCCATCATCCGGAAGGTGATCAGGGCGTTGGTCAGGCTCTCGTCCACCGTGCGGCCCGCGATCGGCCGGCGCTCGGCCTCGTACGTGTCCAGCAGACCCTCCCCGGCCCGCCCGCGCAGCACGGCGGCCAGCTTCCAGGCCAGGTTGTGGGCATCCTGGATGCCGCAGTTCATCCCGAAACCGCCCTGCGGCGTCGCCACGTGGGCGGCGTCCCCGGCCAGGAAGACCGGGCCCGCGCGGAAGGCGGTGGCGACCATGACCTGCTGCAGCCACGGCATGACGCCCAGGAGGGTGACCGGCAGGTCGGGCACGCCGACGGCGTCGCGGACCGCGCGCAGGCACACCTCCTCGGTGAAGTCCGCGGGGCTGCCGCCCTCCGCCGGCTCGTAGCCCGTCTGCACCATCCAGCGCCGCTCGTGGTCCACGGCCTCGACGGCGCAGGGCGGGTCGCGCAGGAAGGCCAGGGCGGCCCGCCGGTCGGCGGGCAGGAAGCCGAGGTCGGCCTCGAACATGATGCTGATCATGTGGCCGATCGGCGGCGGGCCCTCGGTGCCGATGCCGAGGGACTCCCGCACCTGGCTGCGGCTGCCGTCGGCGGCGACGAGGTAGCGGCAGTGCACCAGGGTCTCGCCGTCCGCGGCCGACACGACGGCCTCGACGCCGTCCGCGGCGGGGGTCACGCGGGTCACGGTGGCGCCGAACCTGACGTCGGCCACGGCCCCGGCGTGCCGGCGCAGGATCACCTCGAGCACGTCCTGCGCGCACAGGAAGGTGTAGGTGGGGCTCTGGGGGGCGTCCCGGCTCAGCTCCGCGGCCGCCCTGACGAAGTCGTCGGCCGTCAGCGAGCTCCCGACGCCGACCGCGAGGTACTCCTCGCGCGGCATGCCCGCCCGCTCCACCTCGTCCTGGATGCCCCAGGCGCGAAAGAGCTCCATTGTCCTGGTGGTGATGAGCCGGGCCTTCGGGAAAATGGACGTTCCGGAGTGGCGTTCCACCAGCAGCGTCGATATTCCGTGGCGGGAGAGCTCAAGCGCGGCGCAAAGCCCCACCGGTCCGCCGCCGATCACTAAAACTTCGACATCGAGCTCCTTCATGCCGTCCAGAGTCATATATCGCCATTGTTCGGGTCAATGCACGGATAACCGAGTGATACAGGCGTGATACAGCGGCTTAGTAGCTTAAGCGGTGAAGATCCAGATAAGTCAATCGGCGATTGTCGAATTCCTGGAGACCATGATGCTGTTTGCTCAGGGCGCCGTGGCGCTGGTGACCGGCGGGTCGCGCGGGATCGGCCGGGCCGTCGCGCTCGACCTGGCCCGGGAGGGCGCCCACGTCATCGTGAACTACGCGCGGTCCGAGCAGGACGCCAAGGAGGTCGTCGCGCTGATCGAGGAGGAGGGCGGCAGCGCGACGGCCGTGCAGGCGGACGTCACCGACGAGGAGGCGGTACGCGGGATGTTCCGCGGTGTGCGGAGCGACCACGGGCGCCTCGACGTGCTGGTGACCAGCGCCGGCATCACGTTCGACCGCTACCTCATCGCCATGAGCGTGGAGCAGTTCCGCGCCCCGGTCGAGACCAACCTCATCGGCACCTTCCTGGCCTGCCGGGAGGGGCTCAAGCTGATGCAGCACCAGCGCAGCGGGGCGATCGTGACGCTCTCCTCCTCCAGCGGGCTCGACGGGGGCTTCCCCGGCCAGACCAACTACGTGGCCTCCAAGGGCGCGATCATCGCCTTCACCCACGCGCTGTCCAACGAGGCGGCCCCGCACGGGGTGCGGGCCAACGTGGTGTGCCCCGGGTTCGTGGCCACCGACATGACGCGCAAGGTCCCGGCTGACCTCAAGAGGCAGTACGAGTCCCGCATCCGCCTCGGCCGGATGGGCCGGCCCGAGGAGATCGCGTCCATCGTGAGCTTCCTGGCCTCGGACAAGGCCTCGTACATGTCCGGCTCCGTGGTGGTCGCTCACGGCGGCGGCCTCGGCTGAGCACCCCTCCCGCCCACATGTCACAAGGAGAAGCATGACCATCGACGAACTCCGCGCCAGGGCAGCCGAGCGGCAGCAGACCTGTGCCCAGATCAAGAAGATGATCGTGTCCCGGCTCGACCTGGAGATCGAGCCGGACTGGATCACCGACGACCAGCCGCTGTTCGGCCGCGGCCTCGAACTCGACAGCCTCGACGTGCTCGAACTCTACGTGGCCATCGAGGCCGAGTTCGGCGTCGCGCTCTACGACAGCGAGATGGCGGTGTTCGGCTCGGTGTCGCGGCTCGCGGACGAGGTCAACCCGGCGCTGCGGGCGTCGGCATGACGGTCGCCGACCAGGCGGCCCCGGCCGCCGAGGCGCCGCCGACCACCGGCCCGACCGCCGGCCCGACCGCCGGCCCGACCACCGGCCCGACCGCCGGCCCGACCGCCGGCCCGACCGCCGGCCCGATCACTGGCCCGATCACTGGGCTCACGCACGACCAGATCCGCCAGGTGCTCCCGCACCGGTGGCCGATGCTGCTGCTCGACCGGGTCGGCTCGGTGGTGCCGGGCGTCAAGGGCACCGCCACCAAGAACGTCGCCGGGACCGAGCTGTGGTTCCAGGGGCACTTCCCCAACGAGGCGGTGCTGCCGGGAGTCGTGGTCGTCGAGGCCATGGCCCAGCTCGCCGGGGTGGTCTACGCCCTGGCGGGAGCCAGCGAGATCAGCTATCTGGCGGGGATCAGGTCGATGCGGTTCCGCCGCCCGATCGTCCCCGGCGACCAGGTCACCCTGACGGCCGAGCGCACCTCCGGCGGCGGCGGGCTCGCCGAGTTCCGGGTCTCGGCGCGGGTCGAGGGACAGGTCGCCGCAGAAGGAAACCTCACGATCGCCGATCCGGCGTCTCAACGTTCCGTGCGAAAGGTGTGAACATGGCAAGCGTCCTCGCGTCCACGCATCCGGAGGACACGGCGTACGGCCACGTGGGCGACGCCACCGTGCCGCTGCGCTTCTCCTCGTTGTCGGACGAGTACGGCGTGCTGAGGGAGCGCGCCGCCGTCCTGGACCTCAGCGGGCACCGGCTCATCGAGATCACCGGCTCCGGCGCCGTCGACTTCGCCCAGCGGCTGCTGGCCCGCGACGTGGAGTACCTGACCTCCGACCGCTGCATGATGAGCCTCGTCCTGGACGAGTCCGGGCAGATCGTGGACCAGGTCCTCGCCTTCGGCCGGGACGACGGGATCCTGCTGGAGAGCTCCTGCGGCGCGGGCACCCGGCTGCTGGAGCACCTGCTGGCGCGCAAGGAGGAGGACGTCGAGATCACCGACCGTTCGGGCGATCTGACCATCCTGGGCCTGGAGGGCCCCTACGCCTGGGGCGTGGTGGGCCGGTTGATCGACGGCGAGCTCGCCTCGCTCCCGTTCGAGTCGGTGGTGGACACCACCTGGGACGGCGTGGACATCGTCTTCGCCCGGACCGGGCTCACCGGCGAGTACGGCTACCAGATGATCGTCCCCATCGAGTCCGCCGCCGGCCTGTGGAGCCAATCGCTGAAGCACGCGCAGCCGGCCGGGCTGGAGGCGCTGGAGCTGGCCATGCTGGAGGTACGCCAGCCGATCCCCCGCCACGAGGCCACCCCCGGCGCGTCGGTGATCGAGATCGGCGCCAACTGGCTGGTGGACATCACCAAGGACGAGTTCGTCGGCAGGGACGCCGTGGTCGAGGCGTTCGAGTCCGGCGGCGGGCGGCGCACGGTCGGCTTCACCGGCTGCACCGGCGTGCCCGTCCCCGGCACCCGCGTGCAGGCGGGCGGCCAGGACATCGGCGAGGTCGTGTACGCCGTGCACAGCGTCGGACTCGGCGCCACTCTCGGCCTGGCCAGGGTGGACGGCGAACTGGCGGCGGCCGGGCTGGACCTGGCCGTCGGCGGCCTGCCCGTGACCACGCTGACCAGCCCCTACATCGTGCCCAAGAGCTGGAGCATCCCGATCATCTGATCGGGCGGCGCGGAGAAGGAGACAAGCATGGCGCTGCGGCCCGTCGTGGTCACCGGCCTGGGCATCATCTGCGCGGCCGGCCGCGACCCCGCCGAGTTCTGGAGGCGGCTCACCACCGGCCAGGGCGGACTCACCCCGATCGAGGACGAGGCCTTCGCCGTGTTCACGGCGAGGCACGCGGGCCAGGTGCCCGACGAGTGGATCGACGAGCAGCTTCCCGGCTCCGACACCGGCCACGACCGTACGGCCAGGCTCGCGCTCGTCGCCGCCCGCCAGGCGATCGAGCAGGCGGGGCTGACGGACGGCGGGCCCGACCCGGAGCGGTTCGGGATCATCCTCGGCAAGTGCCAGGCGACCCCCGACGCGGCGGGCCGCTACCAGCCCATGCACCGCACGGGCGACGTGGTGGCGGGGCGGCTGGGCCTGCGCGGCCCGCGCATCCTGGTCTCCACCGCGTGCGCCGCCGGCGGCAACGCCGTCGGCCTGGCCAAGGACAAGATCCTCACCGGCGAGGCGGACGCGGTCCTGGCGGGCGGCGTGGACCCGCTGCTGTTCGGCACGTACGCGGGCTTCGCGGGCCTGCAGGCGCTGAGCACCGGCCCCTGCCGCCCCTACAGCCACTCCGACGGGCTCAACCTCGGCGAGGGCGCGGCCTTCCTGCTGCTGGAGCCGCTGGACCTGGCCCTGGCCCGGGGCGCCACCCCGCTGGCCGAGGTGGCGGGCTACGGGCTCTCCGCCGACGCCTACCACGCCACCGCCCCCGACCCCACCGGCCGCGGCGGGGCCGGCGCGATGCGGCGGGCCCTCGCCGACGCCGGCCTCACCCCCGGCGACGTGCACTACGTCAGCGGCCACGGCACCGGCACCCCGGCCAACGACGCCATGGAGGCCAAGGTCATGCGCGTGGTCTTCGGCGACCGCGCCGGCCAGGTGCCCACCAGCAGCATCAAGTCCTTCCTCGGCCACACGCTGGGCGCGGCCGGTGCGGTGGAGGCGGTGGCCAGCGTGCTGGCCCTGCGGCACGGCACGGCTCCGCCCACGATCGGCTTCGACGACGACGCCGTGACGGACGCCGTGACGAACACCGGCCTGGACTTCGTGCCGAACCGGGCCCGGACCCTGCCCATCGACACCGTGGTCTCCAACAACTACGCCTTCGGCGGCAACAACGTCTCGCTCGTGCTGACCCGGCCCCGAGGCCCGCGCGAGCACGAGGAGCTGCCCCGGCGCGACGCCGTGATCACCGGGCTGGGTCCGGTGACCGGCGTCGGCGCCGGGATCGCCGAGGTGACCGAGGCCGTCGCCGAGGGCCGCCAAGAGCCCGGCCGGCCGCCGTCCCTGGAGGGGCGGACGTACGCGCCGCGCTCGCTGTGGCGGCACATGAACCACCTGTCCCGCATGGCCATCGCGGCCTCCCGGCTGGCCTGGGAGGACGCCGGGCTGAAGCTGCCCAGGAAGGCGCTGGACGACGTCGGGCTGGTGTTCGCCACCGGCGCCGGGTCGGCCGAGAGCACCAGCGGGTTCGACGAGAGCATCGCGCTCAACCCGAACAAACCGGCCGTGCTCAGCTTCTCCAACGTCGTGCTCAACGCCACCGGCGGCGCGGTCTGCCAGACGCTGGGCCTGCGCGGCCCGACCACCACGATCTGCAACGGCGGGGCGTCGGCCTCGATCGCCCTCGACTGCGCGCTGGAGATGATCAGAGCGGGCAAGGCCGAGGTGGTCATGGTCGTGGCGGCGGACGAAACCGCCGCCCCGCAGTCCGCCGCCGAGGCCTTCGTGCCGTACGGCGCGGGATCGGCCGGGCCCGTCCCGGGATCGGCGGCCGTGGCCTTCGTGGTCGAGTCGGCCGAGCACTGCGCGGAGCGGGGCGGCCGGCCGTACGCGCGGGTGGCCGGGACGGCGCACGCGAGCGGCGAGGGAGCCGGACCGGTCAGGCGCAGCCTCGCCCTGATCGGGGCGGGCACACCGGGGCTCGTGATCGGCGCGGGCACCGGGCTGCCGGAGGACGGCGACGAGGCCGCCGCCGTGCTCGGGGCCGCCCCCGGGACGCTGCTCACCAGCTCCGCCGCGCTGACCGGCGACTGCCAGGCGGCGACCGGGGCCATGAACATCGCCCTGGGCGCGCTGGCCGTACGGGAGCGGATCGCCCCCGCGCTGACCGGCCTCACCACCCCGCTCGCCGGCGAACTCGCCTCCTACGTGACCAAGCCGGACCTGTCCGGCCCCGTCGGCCGGGCGCTGGTGCTGACCGCCGCGTCCGGATCCGTACGCGGGGCCGTGCTGCTGGAGGCGGTATGAGCGGGACCCCGTTCGACGTCGCCGAGACCGACCGCCTGCTGACCACCACCCGGTCCGTACGCCGCCGCCTCGACCTGGAGCGGCCCGTCCCCCGGGAGATCGTCCAGGAGGCCCTGGAGGTCGCCGTCCAGGCGCCGACCGCCAACAACCACCAGAACTGGCGCTGGCTGGTGATCACCGACCCCGCCGTCAAGGCGCGGCTGGCCGAGATGATCCGCTCGTCGTGGCAGTTCCACCTCAACGACATCTGGACCAGGGCGGGACGGCGGCGCAACGACGCGCAGGCCCGCCGCAACCACGCCTCGGCGCAGGCGCTCACCGAGACGATCGCGGCGGTCCCCGTCCTGGTGATCCCGTGCGTCCTCGGGCGCCCGCCGGACATCGCGGCCATCAACGACGCCTGGCGCGAGCGGATGTCCGACAAGGTGTCGGAGGACCCCGGTCACCTGGTCCGGCACGGCGAGACGCGGGCCAGCATCTTCTACGGCTCGATCTTCCCGGCCGTCTGGTCCTTCCAGCTCGCCCTGCGCAGCCGGGGTCTCGGCAGCACCATCACCTGCCTGCACGTGCCCCACGAGCGCGAGGTGGGGCGGCTGCTCGGCATCCCCTCCGGGGTCACGCAGGTGTGCATGATCCCGGTCGCGTACACGGTGGGCACCGACTTCCGTCCCGCCGACCGCTACAGCGCCAAAGAACGCACCTACTGGGAGAGGTGGGGGACGTGACCCAACGACCGGAACAGCCCGACGTCGTCATCGTCGGCGGCGGCATCTCGGGCGCGTCGGCGGCCTGCAGGCTCGCCGCCGGCGGGCTCTCGGTGGTGCTGCTGGAGAAACAGGACGCCTACCGGGATCTGGTCCGCGGCGAGTGGCTGGCGCCCTGGGGGATCAGGGAGGCCCAGCGGCTGGGCGTCTACGACTGCTTCTCCGCCGGCGGCGGCTGGGAGATCCGCGAATGGATGACCTGGGACGAGGCCGTCTCCGAGGACGAGGTCGAGGCCGTCGACATGACCCGGTTCATCCCCGGCATCGGCGGCCCGTTCTCCTTCCCGCACCACAGCGTGTGCGAGCTGATGTCCGAGCAGGCCGTGGCGACCGGGGCCCGGCTGGTGATGGACGCGGCCAAGATCGAGGTCACCCCCGGCCGCGAGCCGGTCGTGACGTACCGGAGCCCCGAGGGCGTGCACGAGCTGCGGCCCCGCATCGTGCTCGGCGCGACCGGCCGCGGCAACACGATCGGCCGCCAGATCGGCGTCACCATGCGCAACTCCATGCACCACTGGGGCGGCGGCATGATGGTCGAGGGCATGGACTCCTGGCCGCCCGACGTGCAGGCCATGGGCACCGAGGGCGACGTGATGTTCATGGTCTTCCCCCAGGGGTACGGCCGCGCCCGCCTCTACCTGAACTTCCCCACCGTGAACAAGCACCGCTATCGCGGGCCGGGCGGCGTGGAGCGTTTCCTGGCCGCGTTCGAGCTCGAATGCCTGCCCGACCGGGGCAAGGCGGTGACCGAGGCCGTCCCCTGCGGGCCGCTGTCGGTGTGGCCGTCGGTGTCCAGCGTCCCGGAGGGGCCGCCGCTGACCGAGGGCGTGGTGCTGATCGGTGACGAGGCGGGCAACGCCGACACCGTGCTCGGCACCGGCCTGTCCTGCGCGATGCGCGACTCCAGGACCGTCTGCGACATCCTCCTGTCCTCCGGCGACTGGTCGCCCGCGGCGTTCACCCCGTACGTGGCGGAGCGGGAGTTCCGCCTGGAGCGGCTGGCCTTCGGTGCCTCGATCATCAGCAGGCTGCACGTGGAGTTCGGCCCCGCGGCCGTCGAGCGCCGGCGCCGGGTGCGCAGGCTGATGGCGAAGAACTTCGCCGCCCAGGTGACCGGGCTGCTCAACATGGTCGCCCCCGAGGACGTACCGGAGTTCGGCTTCAGCGAGTTCTTCGCGGAGCGCCTGTTCAGGGAGACGGCATGATGGAGAAGAAGACCGTACGCGTCAACGACGTCGACCTGGCCTACGTGGACGAGGGCGAGGGCGACCCCGTCATCCTGCTCCACGGCTTCCCCGACTCCTCCTACCTGTGGCGGAACCAGATTCCCGCCCTGGTCGAGGGCGGTTTCCGCGTCATCGCGCCCGACCTGCGCGGCTTCGGCGACTCCAGCAAGCCGCAGGAGGCCGAGGCGTACGGCATGCAGACCATCGTCAACGACATCGTGGCCCTCAGCATCAAGCTCGGCGTCAGGCGGCCGCATCTCGTGGGTCACGACTGGGGAGCGGCCATCGCCTGGATGTACGCCTTCCTGATGCCGCGCCGGATCGACCACCTGGCCGTGCTGTCGGTCGGCCACCCCGGCGTGTTCGCCACGCCCTCGCTGGAGCAGCGGGCGGCCTCGTGGTACATGCTCTTCTACCAGTTCCCCGGGGTGAGCGAGGAGCTGCTGCGGCGCAACGGCTGGCGGCTGTTCAAAGAGATCATGGGGCGCGACGGCGACCACGACCGCTACCTGCGCGACCTGGCCAGGCCCGGCGCGCTGACCGCCGGGCTCAACTGGTACCGCGCCAACCGCTCGCCCGCCGCCGAGCTGCGCCCGGCGCGGCCCTTCCCTCCCGTGCTCGCGCCGACGCTCGGCATCTGGGGCGCGGGGGACAAGGCGCTGCTGGAGGAGGGCATGGCCGGCTCCGGCAAGTTCGTCAAGGGCCCCTGGCGGTACGAGCGGATCGAGGACGCCGGTCACTGGCTCCCCCTCGACGCCCCCGACCAGGTCAACAAGCTGCTGCTCGGCTTCCTCGGCACCGAGCGGCCCGCGCACGAGGAACGGCGACCGCGGCGCCGGTTGTAGCCGGCCGCCGCGAAGGGAGTGGACGTTGATGCTCGGCTTTCTCTTTCCAGGACAGGGGACCGTCCGCGTCGGGATGGGCGCGTGGCTGCGCCGCCGGGCCGTGGCACGGGAGCGGCTGGACCTGGTCGACGTGCTGCTGGCGCGGCCGATCTCGCCGCTGTGCGCGCGTGGGCCGATGGAGCGGCTGGTCGCCACCGAGCACGCCCAGGTGGCGGTGACGGCCTGCAACCTGGCGGCGCTGGCCGTACTGGAGGAGGAGGGCTACGAGGCCGCCGTGGTGGCCGGGCACAGCGTGGGAGAGCTGAGCGCCCTGCACGCCGCCGGGGTGCTGGACCTGGCGCAGACGGTCCGGCTGGTCGAGACGCGCTCGCGGCTGATGGCCGAGGTCGGCGTCACCGGCGGGATGCGGGCCGTGATGGGCCTGCCCGTCGCGCGGGTGGAGGAGCTGGCCGAGGCCGCCTCCGCGCCCGGCGAGCCGGTCGTGGTGGGGCTGGAGAACGCGCCCGGGCACGTGGTGGTCTCGGGGGCGCTGCCCGCGCTCGACCGGCTGACGGAGCTGGCCACCGACGCCAGCAAGATCGTGCCGCTCCGGGTCGGCAACGCCTTCCACTCGCCGCTGATGGCCGCGGCCGTGCCGGGGTGGGCGGAGGCGGTGCGGGCCGCGCCGATGCGGGAGCCGCGCGTACCCGTCGTGCCCAACGTCACGGGCGAGCCCACCACCGACCTCGGCCTCCTGCGCGAGGCCCTGATCGCCCAGCTCACCGGGCGGGTGCTGTGGACCCGTACCGTTGCCGCGATCGAGGGAAGCGTGCCCGGTGTGGAGGTGGGGGACAGCAAGGTCCTCACCGGCCTGTCCCGCCGCGCCGAGGCCCGCTGCCTGAGCATGGCCGACCCCACGACCCTGCGCCGCCTGGCCAGGGGGGTGGCGGCGTGAACCGCGTGGACCGGGTCGCCGCCGCGGCGGCCGGCGGGGACGCGGCTCCGGTGCGCCGCTGGGGCAGCGCCGTGGTCGGCTATGCGGGGCTCGGCCGGCCGCAGGACCTCGTCGGCGGGCTGCCCCTGGAGGCGGTCTTCACGCCCGCCGAGCGGGTCAGGTCCGCGCGCGGGCGCACCCTCCAGCACTGGGCGGGGCGGCTGGCGGGCAAGCACGCGGTGCTGCGCCTGCTCGCCGTGCGGCCCACCGCCGCACGCCTCAGCCAGGTGGAGGTGCTGCCCCGGCCCACCCCGGCCTGCCGGGCGGACGCGGCCTGCCTCGACGGCCACCCGCCGGCCGTACGGCTGACGGGCGAGCTGGCGGGCCTGGCGGGCGCCGGCGAGCACATCCGGATCTCGCTCAGCCACACCGCCGGACGCGCCCTCGCCGTAGCGCTCCGCTCCGCCCGGCTGCCGGAGGACCCGGCGCGCCTTCCGGAGGCGGCAGTTCCGGCGGCGGGCCCTGCGGCGGGCCCGCCGGAAGTCCCGGCGCGGAAGACGGGGAGGGTGACGTGACGATGGACGCCAGGAAGCTCGCCGAGGCGCACCTGCGGGCGTGGTGCGACGGCGACCCCGAAGCGGTCGCCGAAGCGGTCGCCTCCTACGCCGATCCGGACTCCGGCGGCGTGCTGGCCGGGCCCGCGCTGGCCGAGCACGCGACCGCGGTGCTGGCCCGGTTCCGGAGCCTTCGCTTCGAGGTGGACCGCGTGACCGGCGACGCGGACGCGGCCGTCGTCTCCTGGACGCTCACGGCCGACCACCGCGACTCCTACCTGGGCATCCCCGCCACCGGCGGCGCGGTCACCGTGCGCGGCACCGACCTGGTGACCGCCCACGAGGACGGCGCGCGCGTGCGGCGGGACTTCGACCGGCTGGCGCTGGCCGAGTCCCTCGGCTACGCGGCCAGGTTCGTGCCCGGGACCGACGGGACGCGCGAGTTCGGGGTGAGCGCCAGGGCCGCCACCGTCCGTACCGAACGGCCCGGCGCGCTCGTGCTGACCTGGCTGGAGGTGCGCGACGACGCCGAGGCCGCCGACGTGGACCTGCTCAGCGTGGAGATCGTCAAGTCACTGCGGGCCGCCCGCGGCTTCCTCGGCGTGAGCACCTTCGACATCGGCAACCGCAAGTTCACCCTCAGCGCCTTCGACCGCCCCGAGTCGGTGCGCGCCATCCACGCCCGGCCGCACCAGCGGGCCATGCGCCGCTTCTTCAAGAGCGGCCTGTGCACCCGCGTCCACACCAGTGTCTGGCGGCCCGTCCACGCACGTGACTACGCCCGCTGCCCTGGCTGCTCGGCGGTCGTCGCGGCGGGCACGGGCGCGACCTGCGACTGCGGCTGGACCCCTGACGAGGCCTCGACCCTGTGACCTTCCGCCCTCCCGCCCCCACCGAGCGACCTGGAGAACTCGATGTTGGAATTCACCGCCGAGCACGTGCCCGGCGACGGCAGGCCGGCCGTGGTGTTCATGTCCGCGCTGTTCGCCGGTGGCTGGATCTGGGACCACCCCTTCCACCGGCTGGCCGCGGGCGGGTGGCCGGTGCTGCGCACGAACGAGGCGATCTGCGCGCTGGACCGCCAGGTGGCCGGGTCGATCGAACGGCTCGGCGACGCGCTGCTGCGGGCCTGCGACGACGCCGGGGTGGCGGAGGCCGTCGTGTGCGCCAACTCGCTCGGCGGGCTGGTGGCCATCGATCTGGCGGGCCGCCACGCCGACCGGGTGCGCGGGATCGTCGTGAGCGGCGCCCCCGGCCTGACCCCCGACCCCGACGTCGGCCTGAGCTTCGACCGGCGGGGGAGCGTGCGCCCGTTCGGCGAGGAGTTCGGCGAGCGGATGGTGGCGGCCCTGTTCCACAGCGGGCGCAGCCACTTCGCCCCCGAGCGCATGGCCGAGGCCGGTGCCCTGCTGCAGCGCCCGGAGTCCATGGTCAGCATGGCCCGCAGTATCAAGGCCACCCGCCGGTACCAGGTCAGGCCGGCGCTGGACCGGGTGCGCTGCCCCTCCCTGTACGTCTGGGGACGGCACGACCGCATGACCCCGGTCGCGCCCTGGCTGGACGTGCTGGCCGCGTACCCCGCGAACGAGGTGCTGGTCGTCGAGGACAGCGGCCACATCCCGATGGTCGAGTGCGCCGAGCGGTACACCGGAGCCCTGGAGTCCTTCGTCTCCCGCTTCGCCGGGGCCCTCGCGTGAGCGCCGCCGCCGCCCTCACGCGCGTGGACGCGCCGGCGGTCCTCATGGGCGTGGACATCGTGGAGTCCGACCGGCTGGCCAGGGCGGCGGCCCGTGGCGGCGAGGTGTTCACCCGGCACGTCTCCACCCCGGCCGAGCGGGCTCTGGGGCCGGGCGTGGCGGCGTTCTCCGTCAAGGAGAGCCTGATCAAGGCGGTCGGCGTCCGGCCGCCCGGCTTCACCTGGCACGACTTCGAGGCCGTGACGGCACCGCCCCCCGGCTGGGCCGCCCGGCTGCTGGAGGAGGCGGCCGCCGAACTGGCCGTCACCACAGGCGTGCCGCTGACTGGGGGCGCGTCCTACGCCGTCCGCGGCGCCAGCGCCCGAGCCGCCCTCGAACGCCTCCGCCCGGCCGACGGCGTCCCGGTGGGGGTCGCCCGGTGGGGGCGGGGCGACGGGTTGTTCGTGTCGCTGGCGGTCGTCTACGTCGAGGAAGAGGGGGTCCCGTCATGAGCAGAACGGTCCGGCCGGGCGAGTCGATCCAGCGGGTGCTGGACGAGTCCGGCCCCGGAGCGCGGATCGAGCTGGCCGAGGGCATCCATGCGGAAAGCGTGTGGATCAGGCACTCCGGCGTGACCCTGGTCGGCGCGGGCCCCGGCCGGACCGTCCTGGTCCCGGGCGACGGCGCGCCCCCCGACGTGCCCCGCCTGCACGACGCCGCGGCGGACGTGGTCAGCGGCGTCACCGTCTACGGCCAGGACGTCGCCGGCGTGCGCGTCGAGGGGCTGACCGTGCGCGGCTTCTCCGGCGCGGGCGTGTACGCGCACTCGGTCACCGGCGTCACCGTCCACCAGGTGGACGCGGAGGACAACGCCGTCTGGGGCGTCTACCTGCGCGAATCCACCGCCTGCCGGGTGACCGGCTGCCGCGCCTCGGGCAGCCAGTACGCCGGCGCCGCCTTGAGCTTCTGCCCCCTGTCCGATCACGAGATCGCCGGCAACGAGACCCGCGCCAACGCGTTCGGCCTCTTCGTCGACAACTCCTCCGGCGCCCGGGTGCTGAACAACACCTGCCACGGCAACGCGATCGGCATACTCATGATCAACCAGGTCTACGAGGGCGAGCCGCCCGGCGGGGTCACCGACTGCCTGGTGGCGGGCAACGAGCTGCACGGCAACGGCCTGGCCGCGGGCGCCGGGCCCGACGGGCTGGGCGCGGCGGGGCCGCCGATCTCGGGTGTCGGCCTCGCGCTGATCGGCACCCACCGGGTCAGCGTCGTGGACAACCACATCCACGACAACCACCCCAGCGGCGAGTCGGTCATGGGCGCCGCCTTCGTCCTGGGCTCCTCGCGCGGCTGGGGCGGCGACGACGTCCTCGACAGCCACGTGCTGTGGAACCGCGTGCACGGCAACACCCCGCTGGACTACCAGCTCGGGGCGGACCTGGCCCGCCAGGCCTTCGCCGCGAACACCGCCGACAAGGGCGACCCGCCCGACGCGCCGGGGTGGCGGCGATGACGGACACCCTCTCCTGCCACGGCCTGAGCAAGCGGTACGGCGACGTCACCGCGGTCGAGGACGTCGGCTTCGCCATCGCCCCCGGCGAGGCGTACGGGCTGCTCGGCCCCAACGGCGCGGGCAAGACCACCACGATCTCCATGCTCGTGGGCCTGCTGCGCCCCGACGCCGGCGGCGTTCGGGTGGGCGGCGTGGACCTGGCCGCCGAACCGATGCGCGCCAAGGCCAAGATCGGCTACGTCCCCCAGGAGATCGCCCTCTACCCGGAGCTGACCGGTCGCGAGAACCTGCGCTTCTTCGGCCGCCTGTTCGGCCTGCCGCGCCGCGAGCTGGCCGGGCGGATCGACGAGGTGCTCGACCTGGTCGGGCTCGCCGTCCGGGCCGACAGCAAGCTCGCCACGTACTCCGGCGGGATGAAGCGGCGCATCAACATCGGCGCCGCGCTCCTGCACCGGCCGGAGGTGCTGATCCTGGACGAGCCGACCGTGGGCGTGGACCCGCAGAGCCGCAAGGCCATCCTCGACGGCGTCGAGCAGCTGGTGGAGGACGGCATGTCGCTGCTGTACACCTCCCACTACATGGAGGAGGTCGAGCGCGTGTGCGACCGCGTGGCGATCATCGACCACGGCCGGATCATCGCCGAGGGCACCCGCCAGGAGCTGATCTCCCTGGTCGGCAGCGCCGACAAGGTGGAGCTGTCGCTGGACGGCGACGTGGAGACCGCCCTGGCCAAGCTCCGCACGGTCGAGGGCGTCATCGAGGCGGTCAGGACCGGCGCCACGTCCATCCGGCTGATCACCGAGGGCGGCAGGTACCTGCTCCCCTCGCTCATCACCGCCGTGGACGGCTGCGCCACCGTGACGGCCACCCAGGTGATCGAACCGGACCTGGAGGCCACGTTCCTCCACCTCACCGGCAGCACCCTCAGGGACTGACCATGTGGAGAGCACTCGTCGCGGTGAGCGCGCTGGAACTCCGCACCCGGCTGCGCGACGGCACCGCCCTGGTCATCGCGCTGATCGTCCCGGTGACCCTGGCCACGCTGTTCAGCCTGGTCCTCGGCGGAGACGACCCGCCGCTGCGGGCGACGGTGGGGTTCGTGGACCTGGACGGCGGCGAGTTCCCCGCGAGCGTACGCCGCGAGGTGCTGGCCTCGGAGGAGCTGCGGGGCAGCGTGACCCTGCGCGACCTGCCCGGCCGGCAGCAGGCGCAGCAGGCCCTGGACGCCGACGAGATCGGCTCGGCCATCGTCTTCCCCGCCGGGTTCAGCCGGAGCGTGGGCGCCGGGGAGGGCGGCGACGTGGCCGTCCTGACCTCTCCGAAGTCGCCCCTGGCCGGCGTGGTGGCCGGCGCCATCGTCGACCGCATCTCCGCCCTGGTGGACGCCAGGACGCTCGCGGTACGCGCCGCACTGCTGGCCGGAGTGCCCGGCGACGAGGTCAAGGAGCTGGTGGAGCGCAACGGCGCCGCCGGACCCGCCCTGACCCTGGCCGGCGACCCGCTGTCCGGCGGCAAGGTGGACCTGTCGGTCTACTACGGCTCCGGCATGGCGGCGCTGTTCGCCTTCTTCGTGGTCGGAGCCTCCTTCCGCGGCCTGCTCACCGAGCGCAAGCTCGGCACGCTCGACCGGATGCGCGCCGGGCCGCTGGCCGTGTGGGTGCCGTTCGCCGGCAAGGCCGCCGTGGGATTCACCCTGGCCCTGGTCAGCGTCTGCGTCACCTGGGCGGCCTCGGTGCTCGTCTCCGGCGCGACCTGGGGCGATCCGGCGGCCGTGTTCGTGGTGCTGCTGGCGCACGTGCTGGCCGCCGCGGCGATCACCATGCTGGTGGCCAGCCGGGTCAGGACCGACGCGCAGGCCGACGGCGTGCTCATGGTGGTCTCGTTCGTGATGGCCTTCCTCGGGGGCAGCCTCGTGCCGACGCACAACCTCCCCGGCGTGCTGCAGGGCGCCGCCCTGCTCACCCCGAACGGGTGGACGTCCCGGGCGCTCACCGAGCTGGCCGGCTCCGGCTCGGGGCCGGCCGCCGTGGCCGGGCCCGTCGCCGTCCTGTGCGCGATCGCGCTGGTCGCGGGCGTCCTGGCCGTGATCGGGCTGAAGAAGGGAATGCTGCTGTGACCGCGAGCCCCCGGCCCGTCCTGGCGCTGGTGTCCGCCAACCTGCGGCGGCACGCCCGCGACCGGGTCGGCCTGTTCTTCATGGTGGTCATGCCGTTCGTGTCCATCGTCTTCGTCGGGATGGCCATCGGGGGCGGTACGGACCGGCTGCCCGTCGGCGTGGTCGCCCACGGCTCCGACCCCGTCACCACCGCCCTGCTGGCCGAGCTGCGCGGCCGCCCCGACCTGGAGATCAGCGTGGCGGGTTCGGCGGCGGAGCTGCGCTCCGGCGTGCGCGCGGGCTCGCTGGCCGCCGGGCTGGTGATCCCGCGGGACCCCGCCCGCCTCGAACTCGTCGTGACCCAGACCAACGGCAGCGGCCTGGCCGCCCGCAGCGCCATCGACGTCGCGGTGGGCAGGGTGGCCGCCGTCCAGGAGGCCACCAGGGCGGCCATGGCGGCCGGCGCCACCCCGGACCGGGCCGCCGCGTACGTCCGGCAGGCGCAGGCGGAGTCGGGCCGGGTCGCCGTGAGCGGCGCCGCCCCGGACCGCGCCGCCCCGGACCGCGCCGCCCCGGACCGCGCCGCCACCTCCGCCGACCCGCGCGGCTTCGCCTACACGGCCCCGGCCAACCTGCTGCTGTTCACCTTCATCAACTCCATGGCCGTGGCCGCGGCCCTGGTCGAGAGCCGCCGGCTCGGCATGATCCAGCGCGCGCTCACCGCCCCCGTCCGGCGCCGGTCGGTGCTGCTCGGCGAGGCGCTGAGCCGGTTCATCGTGGCGCTCGCCCAGGCCGTGCTGATCGTCGTGGTCAGCGCGCTGGCGTTCGGCATCTCGTGGGGCGACCCGCTCGGCGTGGCGGCCGTCGTGGTCGCGTTCTCGCTGGTGGCCACGGGCGCGGCGCTCCTGGTCGGCACCCTGCTGCGCTCGCCCGACCAGGCCCCCGCGATCGGCCCCCCGCTCGGCGTGGTCCTCGGCATGCTCGGCGGCTGCCTGTGGCCGCGCGAGTCGTCGGGCGAGGTGATCAACGCCATCGGCCACCTCTTCCCGCACGCCTGGGGGATGGACGCGCTGCTGACCCTCGCCCAGCCCGGCACCGGCCTCACCGCCGTGCTGCCCCAGGTCGCCGTGCTGGCCGGGATGGCCGCGCTGCTGCTGGGTGCCGCGCTGGCCCTGTTCAGCCGCCGTGCACTGACCGGCATCTAGAAAGGACGGGTCGCGATGAAGGGCATCCTGCTCGCCGGAGGGAGGGGCACCCGGCTGCTGCCCACCACGCTGGCGGTCTCCAAGCAACTCCTGCCGGTCAACGACAAGCCGCTGGTGTACTTCCCGCTGTCGGTGCTGATGCTGGCGGGCATCAGGGACATCCTGCTGATCACCACGCCGGAGGACCTGCCCCAGCTGCACCGGCTCCTAGGCGACGGCTCCCACCTCGGCCTGCGCATCGCGTACGCCGAGCAGCCCGAACCCAACGGCATCGCCGAGGCGCTGGTGATCGGGGCCGAGCACATCGGCGGCGGCCCGGTCGCGCTCATCCTCGGCGACAACGTCTTCCACGGCTACTCCTTCCAGGAGCTGCTCCGGCAGGAGTGCCGCGACGTGGACGGCTGCGTGCTGTTCGGCTACCCGGTCAGCGACCCCCACCGGTACGGCATCGCCGAGGCCGACGCCGCCGGCAGGCTGCTGTCCATCGAGGAGAAGCCGGCCGCGCCCCGGTCCAACCAGGCCGTCGTCGGCCTCTACCTCTACGACGGCGAGGCCGTCGACATCGCCAAGAACCTCAGCCCCTCCGCCCGTGGCGAGCTGGAGATCAGCGACGTCAACCGGGCCTATCTGGAGCGTGGCAAGGCGAAGCTGGTCAATCTCGGCCGTGGCTTCGCCTGGATCGACGCGGGGACGCCGGAGTCCCTCCTGCAGGCCGGGCAGTACGTCCAGCTCCTGGAGCAACGGCAGGGCGTCCGGATCGCCTGCCTGGAGGAGATAGCCCTGCGCATGGGCTACATCGACGCCGGGGAATGCCACCGGCTCGGCGCCGCACTCGGTAATTCCGGCTACGGCCAGTACGTGCTCTCGGTGGCGGAGCAGTTCGGGAAGAAATAAGGGGAGGCAGGACCATGACGTTGATGACGTCGTTCACGGGCAGGCCGCCGGCCGGCGGGGCCCACGTGACGGACGTGTACCGCTATGCGGCGCGCAAGGGCGCCATAGAGGCGTTCGAGGTGGCGGCCGCGGATCTGGGGATCGGGACGGGGGAGCTGATGGAGGCGGTGCGGCATCTGGTCGAGAGCCGCCTGCTGCGCCCGGACGAGGAAGGGGGCGAGCGGTACGTACCGGTCGATCCCGAGCTGGCCGCCGCCTCTCTCGTGTCCACCGTGGAGCGGGAGATCTACCGGCGCAGGGAGTTGATCGACCAGATCCGCGAGCGGATCGGGCTGTTCGAGGTCCGGCCGGACGACGCCAGGGGCTCGGCCCCGAGCACGGTGGAGTACCTGGTGGGGACCATGGAGGTGCGCGGCTTCCTGAAGACGGCCGGCGACGCCTGCCGCGACGAGGTGCTGGTGTTACAGGCGGGCGGTGTGGTCGAGGACCTGGCGGAGACCTTCCTGACCCTGGTGGCCAGGGGAGTCACCGTGCGCATCATCTGCCAGCACCGCAACCGGGCCGACGTGGGCACCCGGATGCGGATGAAGCGGCTGACCGACGCGGGCGCGGCGATCTACACCGTCAGCCACGTGCCGAGGTCGGCCATCGTCTTCGACCGGTCGCTGGTCGTGCTGTTCGGCGTGGACGACGCGGAGCCCGGTGAGTCCGACGTCATCGAGGCCAACGTCGCCCGCGTGCACAACCAGGGGATCGCCCAGTTCTTCCTGGACCTGTTCAACCACCTGTGGGAGACGGCCACCCCGCTGGTGGGCATCGAGTTCGGCTACGCGGACGTGGCCGACGACCTCCAGCAGTCCATCGCGGCCCTGATGGCCAAGGGCTACACCGACGAGGTGGTGGCCAGGAAGCTGGGCATGTCGGTGCGGAGCTGCCGCCGGCACATCGCCACGATGATGCGGGACCTCGACGCGACCAGCCGGTTCCAGGCGGGGGTCCAGGCGGCCAGGAAGTTCCTCCAGACCGGCTGACCCCCGGTGCCTCAGCCCTGGCCGGGTGTGGCGACCGCCACGCCGGCCAGGGCCCGGGCGCGCTCGACGACCAGCTCGACGCCGAGCACCAGGTCCTCGAACGGCATCCGGGGGTCCAGGCACATCCGGACCGAGCAGTTGGCGTCCTCGGCGTCGACGCCGATGGCGGTCAGCACGTAGGAGGGCTCCTGGGAGCCGGAGTTGCACGCCGACCCGGTCGACAGGGCCACCGACCGCAGGCTGGAGACCAGGCTCTCGCCGCGCACGCCGGGCAGCACCACGCTCAGCACGTGTGGCACGCCCGCGTCCGGGTCCCCGTTGACCCGCACGCCCGGGATCCCGGCCCTGAGGATGTCCAGCGCCGTGGCGCGCAGCCGGCGGACCCGCCGCCACTCGGCGTCCAGCCGGTCCGCGGCCAGCTCGCACGCCTTGCCCAGCCCGACCACGAGGTGGGTGGGGATCGTGCCGCTGCGCAGCGCGTGCTGGCCGCCGCCGTACATCACCGGCCGCAGCCGGTGGCGGATCTCCTGCCGTACGTACAGGGCGCCGACGCCCTTCGGGCCGTGGATCTTGTGGGCCGAGATCGACAGGGTGTCGGCCTCCGCCTCCCGCACCTCGATCGGGATGCGCCCGGCGGCCTGGGCGGCGTCCACGTGCAGCAGGGCGCCGGCCGCGTGGCAGAGCGCGGCCATCGCCGCCACCGGCTGCACGACGCCGATCTCGCTGTTGACCCACGCGGCCGTGGCCACCCGGGTGTTCAGGTCGATCTGCCCGGCGAGGTGGTCCAGGTCCACCCGGCCGCTCGGCAGCACCCGCATGGTCCTGGTCTCGACGCCGCGGGCGGCCAGCGCCTGCCCCACGGCCAGCGAGGACTTGTGGTCGGTCGGGCAGAAGACGCCGTTGACCGGGGCGGTGTCGTGGTGGGCGAACATGCCGAGCAGCGCGATGTTGTTGCTCTCGGTCGCGCCCGAGGTGAACACGATCTCGCCGGGGTCGGCCCCGATCAGCCGGGCCGCGGACTCGGTGGCCGCGTCCACCGCCCGTCTGGCCCGCTTGCCCATGACGTGCGGGGAGGAGGGGTTGCCGTACTCCTCCCGCAGGAACGGCAGCATGGCGTCGAGCACCTCGTCGTCCACCCGCGTGGTGGCGCAGCCGTCCAGGTAGATGACCTTCATCGGGGTCACCGCCGGAACGTGCTGACGGTGACGAGGTTGCCGTAGATCTCCTCCTGGGACATCTCGCCGCTGCCGCCGGGGTCGGCGACGACCACCCGCATGCCGGGCAGGTCGTACAGGCTGAGCGCGATGTCCACGCCGGTCTCCACCGGCATCAGGCACTCGCCGGGCGCGAAGATCAGCAGGTTGCGGTGCCCGGCGCGGTACACCTCGGAGACCATCTCGGTGATCTCGCCGGCGCACCCCGTGATGCCGCAGCTGATCAGCGTCCGGTAGTTGCCGTCGGCGTCCAGGAAGGCCACCTCGGTGTCCCGGGAGCCCGAGTCGAGGAAGCGCTTCTCCAGCCGTCCCTGCTTGACGAACCGGTCGGCGGCCTTCTGGAAGCGGTACTTCAGCCAGGTCTCAGGGAAGGCGAGCGGGTGCTTCCGGCTCGGCAGGACGCTCTCCTGCGTCAGCCCGGCCTCGCACAGCGCCTTCTCGTAGGAGGCGGGCAGCGCGGCGAGGTTCGCCAGGAACTCCGCGCGCAGCTCGCTCGCCGGGCGGCCGGCGTTCGGCACGTACTGCCAGTCGTTGATGAGCAGCAGCAGCCGGACGTCCGCGCCGGTCTCGGCGTACTCCTGGAGCAGGTCCACCGACATCCGCCAGGTGTAGCCGGGGAAGATGCCCACGCGGCCGGCGATCCGGCGGCGCATGGTCTCGTCCTGGTGCTCCTCGATGACGCCGGGCGTCAGCCGCCCGGACGCGGGGTCCTCGAACAGCATGAAATGGCCACCCATGATGACCAGGTCGCCGAGGTCGCCGCCGGGCAGTTCGCGGGAGATCGCCTGGCGCAGCTCCTGCTCCGAGGCGACCAACCGGCGGCTTTTGACCACCTGGCCGGTAAGAGCTTGGTTCATGATGCGTTCACTCCGAGTTGCTAGGGATCTGGCTGGACGGTGTCCGCCGGCGGGCGGCCAACCGCCCCGCCAGCGCGGCCAACGGTGCGGGACCGGCGAGCTGCTGGAGGGACAGGCCCTCCCAGCCGCGCCTGCCCAGGTCGGCCAGCACCTGCGGGATGCGCAGGGCCTGGCCTCCGGCGAGCGTGTAGCTGTGGGAAGGGTCGATGTGGGCCAGGCCGTGCGCGTCCCGCACGGCCTCGGCCAGCGCCTGTACGGCCGCGGGCGGCGGCTCTCCGGTCGCGGCAGCGTCCCGGCTCCGGACGGCGGGCCGGGGCGGCGCGAACGCGGCCTGCCCGGCCGCCTCACTGATCCGCAGGTCGGCCGCGGGGTCGTCGTGCGCGAGCACCAGGGCCTCCAGGCCGCGCAGGAACCGCTCGACGGAGGCGGCGTCCATGACCGAGGACATGGCGTGGAGCGACAGGGAGACGGCGTCACACCACTGGTCGACGCGCAGGTACGTGTCCAGGCCGCAGTGCGCCCACGACTCCGGCTCCGGGTTCCAGGTGAAGGCGCTGCGCCGGCCGCCGTACTCCTTGGTGCGCTGCTTGATGAAGTTGACCTCCGACCCCAGCCGCACCTCCCCGCCACGTGCGGACCCCTCGCGCGACACCATCTCGACGACCTTGTCGTAGGGCACGTACGCGTGCTCCCCGGCCCGCCCGAAGCTCTCCGACACCCGCCGCAGCAGCTCCCCGAACCCCGGGTCGCCGGAGCAGTCCACCCTGACCAGCATCGGGGAGAACATGCAGGTCATCACGTCCGGGTACGGATGCGTCTGCCGGTTGCTGACGAACGACAGGAACCCCACCGACTCCTGGCCGGTGTAGAGCGCCATCATGGCCGTGTACGCGGCCAGGTGCACCAGCGACGGCCACACCCCGTGCCTGCCCGCGATGCGCTGCCCGGCCGCCAGCAGCGCGGGCGAGATCAGCGTCGCGTGTCTGGCCACGGGCCCCTCCGCCGGCCCGCGCCGGCCCGCGAACGGATCGAGGGGCAGCCGCGCCACCTCCTCCTGCCAGTGCGCCATGGCGCGCGCCGCCACGATGGCCGCGTCCGCGGACGCCTCGTGGCGGGCCAGGTCGGACGGCTGGTGCCGGACCGGGGCCAGCGCGACCTGGCGGCGGGCGGCGGAGGCGGCAGACTGCGTCCGCAGCTCCCGTTTGATCTCCCCCAGCGTCCAGACGTCCACGGCCAGGTGGTTGAGCACCAGCACGCACTGCTTCGGGGCGCCTCCCGTGGTGATCAGGCAGGCGCGGATCGGCCACTCGCCGGCCAGGTCGAACGGCCGCCGGGTGAGCTCGTCGATCACGTCCGCGGGGGTGGCGGTGCCGTCCCGCTCCGTGGAGACCTCGGTCACCGGCAGCGCGCGCGGCGGATCGACCCGCTGCTCGGGCTCGGGTCCGAGATGGTACGTCGTCCGCAGGACCTCGTGCCGGCGGGTGAGATGGGTGAGCAGCGCCCGGCAGCGGGCGGTCGTGAGCCCGTCGGGCACCCGGAAGCGCAGCACCACGTGCGTCTCGTGCTGGTGCTCCGGCGGCAGCTGATGGACGCGCAGCCACATGTAACGCTGCCCCCAGCACAGGCTCGCTGATTTCATCAGGCATTCACCTCTACGGATTACGCAACACCCGAATACAATGAGAATTGGTCTTTCCCGGCCGCGGGGCAATGGGTGCGCAATGGCCGGTTCGGCGCGGGACAAGCTGCCAGCCAGGCCGCTCTTGACCGGGCCCCGGGATTTTCGGCAGCCTCTTCTCACAAAGTGATGAATCCGTGAGATGGGGGCATCGCCATGCTGGAAATACCGGATGGTTTCCAGAGCCTTTTGCGGACGCATCTGCCGTACGCGGATGCCGGGGCTCTGGCGGCTCACGACGAGCTGGGCGCGCTCGGGCTCGACTCGATGGGGGTCGTGCGGCTGCTGGTCGACGTCGAGAACGCGTACGGGGTCGAGCTGCCCGACGAGCTGCTGAACGAGGCGACGTTCGCCACGGTCGGCTCGCTCTGGCAGACGCTGGCCTCGTGGTGGCCGCCACTCCGCTGACCACCGCTGCCCACTGCTGATCACCTGTCACCGGCCCGCGGCCGATCGCGCCGCGCGGCCGGTCAGCCGTTCAGCGCCGCCGCCGTGGCGCGGCGGTCCACCTTGCCGTTGGCGTTCAGGGGGAGCTCGTCCAGCAGGGTGACCGAGCGCGGCACCATGTAACCGGGCAGCACCGCCGCGACCCCCTTGACCAGAGCCACCGGATCCAGGTCCACGCCGGTGCAGGCGGCCTCCAGCGCCGGCTCGCCGTCCGCGTCCGGCACCGCCAGCACGACCGCCTCGTGCACGCCCGGCTGGTCCCGCAGGGCGGCCTCGACCTCGCCCAGCTCCACCCGATGCCCCGAGATCTTGACCTGCTGGTCCAACCGGCCCAGGTGCACCAGCAGCCCGTCACGCCAGGCCACCCGGTCCCCGGTCCGGTACCACAGCTCCGGCGCCACCGTGGACCCCGCCGGCTCCGCCGGGGTCGCCCGTACGCCGTCGAAAGCCACGAAGCGCCCCGCGTTCACCTCGGGGTCGTGGTAGCCGGGGAAGCGCTGCACGCCGCGCAGGCACAGCTCGCCCTCGGCGGCGGGCCGGCCCGCACCGTCCAGCACGAGCCGCTCCACCCCCGGGTACGGCAGGCCGATCGGCACCGTCCCGTTGGCCGGCTCCGGCCAGCGCGACCGGTCGGCCGGCAGGCGGTACTCGGTGCAGCTGATGGTCAGCTCCGTCGGGCCGTACAGGTTCTCCAGGACGCTGCCCGGCGCGGCCACCCGCCACGCGTCCGCCTGCCGCACGGTCAGCGGCTCCCCGCAGAACAGGCTCCAGCGCAGCGACGGCATCGCCCCGGGCGCCAGCCGGCGCAGCCGCATGGCCATCGACACCACCGACGGCACGCTGAACCAGTGGGTCAGCCGCTCGCGGGAGACGAAGGCGACCGGCTTGAGCAGGTCGTACGGGCCCGGCACGACCAGCGTGGCCCCGCCGCCCCAGGCGGCGAACATGTCGAACACCGACAGGTCGAAGGTCAGGTCGAAGGTCTGCGACACGCGGCAGCCGGGGGCGAGCTCGTAGCGGGGGACCACGTGGGTCAGGTACGCGTCCACGCTGCTGTGGCGCAGCGGCACGCCCTTCGGCACGCCGGTGGAGCCCGAGGTGAACAGGAGGTACGCCAGGTCGTCCACCCCGGCCCGGAGCGTGTCGGGCAGGCCGCGCGGCGGGGCGTCCAGCCGGTCCAGGCGCAGCGACAGCGTGGCGGCGGGCAGCACGGGCGGGCGCAGGGCGGCGTCGGCCAGGACGAGGTCGAGCCCGGCGGCCCCGGCCACCGCCCGGTTGCGCGCGGCGGGCGCGGCGGGGTTCAGCGGGACGGCGGTCGCGCCGAGCCGCTGGATCGCCAGGTAACCGGCGTAGGCGAGGACGCTGCGCGCCGCGTACAGGCCGACGCGGGCCGGCGGCTCGCCGCACGCGCCGACGATCTCGGCGGCCAGCCGCCGGGAGAGCGCGTCGAGCTCGGCGTAGGAGTGACGGGCCCCGCCCACCTCCAACGCGACCCGCTCGCCGTGGCGGGCGGCGGAGTCGGCGAACCACTGGTAAAGGGTGCGTTCCATGGCCTCTCCACAAGGGTGAGCGGCGGCTCGGGCAGGTCGGGCGCCGAGCGGCGACGGCGGCCGCTAGCGCGGCGGCTCGGGCAACTCGGGCGGGAACAGCGACGGCGGCATCGCGGCGCCCACGTTCCACAGGTCCTTCAGCGCGTGCTGCGGGTCGGTCACCGCCAGCCGCACGCCGGCCACGAGCGTCCGCATGATGTCGGTCATCGCCTCGGCCGGCAGCACCTCCGGGTCGGCCAGCATCAGCACGCTGGTGCACCCGCCGCGCACCTCCACCCGCACCCGGAACGCCTGACCGTACTGCTGGGCCACCGGGGTCCAGGCCAGCTCGGCCGGGCTGGGGTCGTGGGGGTCGCTGGGGCGGCGGTCCACCTGGATGTAGTTGAACCAGGCGCGGAACAGGTGGTTGACCCAGCAGCCGTGCTCCGGCCGCTCGCCCAGCTCGGCCGCCAGGGCGGCGATCCGGTCGAAGTCGTAGCAGGAGTGCCGGTAGGCCTTGGCGCTGGCCCAGTGCAGGCGCTTGAGGTGGTCGGCCAGCGTGGCACGCAGGTCCACGGCCGTGACGAACGGGATGAGCTGGTTCATCGTGCCCACGTTGTGCTGGTCCTCCGGGTCGAACCGGTTGGAGGACATCAGGCTCATCGTTACCCGGTCGGTGTCCAGGTGGCGGGCCAGCCCCGCGGCCACGAACGCCATCACCACGGCCGGGGCGGTCACCCCGTGCCGCTTCCCCGCCTCCGCCGCCAGGCCGCCCAGGCTCCGCGAGCGCAGCGTCAGCTCCAGCCGGTTGCGCTTGACCTTGGCCGGCAGCGTGGGCAGCCCGTCCATCAGGCCCTTGTCCAGCACCGCCCGCCAGTAGCGCTCCGAGCCCTCCTGGCGGGGCCGCCAGGACTCCTCCCGCTGCCGGCGCGCCAGCTCGCGCGGCGGCGGGCCCACGGCCGCCGTCGCCCGGGGATCGGCCGCCAGCGCCTTGAACTGGTCCTGGAGGTGGTGGATGGACCACAGGTCGACGATCAGGTGCGAGAACGTCAGCGACAGGTAGAGCGGCGTGCCCTCCGAGCTGACCAGCCGCCCGCGCCAGTTGGGGTCGCCGATCATGGAGAACGGCTTCGCCACCAGCTCCGCCTTGGTCAGCTCGAACTCGTTGGGGTCGGTGACCACGCGGGCGTCGTCGTGTTCGACCGGCGGTGCCATCGCGTCGTGGACGTGCTGGACCGGCCGGCCGTCGCGTACGTGGTAGGTGGTGCGCAACACCTCGTGCCGGTCCATGAGCCGCCGCAGCAGCTCCGTCACCCGGCCCGCGGAGAGGCCGCGCGCGTCCCAGGTGACCGGCAGGTTGGCCTCCGCCAGCCAGTCGTCCGGATAGCGCTCGATTTCGCGCCAGCTGAAGAGCTGGCCGTTGCTGAGCGGCGCCTCGACGGACATGTGACCCCCTCCGCAGCTTTCTCCGTCCGTCATTCATCGCGGACCGGAACGCCTCGGGTCAAGGGCACGGCCGGTGGTCGGCGGTGGCCACAAAAGGTGGCAACTATATGACGGCGGGCGGGGCGTGTGCCGGGGCGGAAAAGAACCTTATGGTCGCAGCAACTAAGTCATAGCCGCGAAATCGCACGGCTGTCGAGTAATTCTGCGCAGTCGTCCGGAAAAACCGTCGGCGTCATATTCGACGATCCCCGAGGCTGAGGTGGCGCTTTGATGACTGGCGAGTCGACACAGCGGACCGTGAACGATGTCCCCGTGGCCGTCGCCGTTGTCGGCATGGCCTGCCGGCTGCCGCGGGCCGCCGATCCCGGGCGGTTCTGGCGGCTGCTGCGCGAGGGCGTGGACGCGGTCACCGACGCGCCCGAGGGGCGGCGGCCGGCCGGCGCCGCGTACCGGCGCGGGGGGTTCCTGGAGGACGTCGACGGGTTCGACGCGGCCTTCTTCGGCATCTCGCCCAACGAGGCCGCGGTCATGGACCCGCACCAGCGCCTGGCGCTCGAGCTGGCCTGGGAGGCGCTGGAGAACGCGCGCGCGGTGCCCACGGCGCTGCGCGGGCGCGCCGCCGGGGTCTTCCTGGGCTCCATCTCCAACGACTACGCCGCGCTGCAGGACCGGCTCGGGGTCGGCGACCTCGGCCGGCACGCCTACACCGGCGCGAACCGGGCCATGATCGCCAACCGCGTCTCGTACGTCCTCGGCCTGCGCGGCCCCAGCCTGACCCTCGACACCGGCCAGTCGTCCTCGCTCGTGGCCGTCTGGATGGCCGCCGAGAGCCTGCGCCGGGGCGAGAGCGAGCTCGCCCTGGCCGGCGGGGTGAACCTGAACCTGCTGGCCGAGACCACCACCGCCATCGGCAACTTCGGCGCGCTGTCGCCCGACGGCCGCTGCCACGTCTTCGACCGCCGGGCCAACGGCTACGTGCGGGGCGAGGGCGGCGCGCTGGTGGTGCTCAAGCGGCTCCCGGACGCGCTGGCGGACGGCGACCCGGTGCACGCGGTGATCCTGGGCGGGGCGATCAACAACGACGGCGGCGGCGACGGGCTGACCGTGCCCAGCGGGAAGGCCCAGCAGGAGGTCATCACGCTCGCCTGCGCCACGGCCGGGGTGACGCCCGCGCAGGTCCAGTACGTGGAGCTGCACGGGACCGGCACCAAGGTGGGCGATCCGGTGGAGGCCGCGGCGCTCGGCGCCACGTACGGCGCCGCCCGCCCCGGCACCGAGCCGCTGCTGGTGGGCTCGGTCAAGACCAACATCGGCCACCTGGAGGGCGCCGCGGGCATCGCGGGGCTGCTGAAGGTGGTCCTGGCGCTCAAGCACCGCGAGCTGCCCCCCAGCCTGCACTTCGAGTCGCCACCGCCGGAGATCCCGCTGGAGGAGCTGCGCCTGCGCGTCGTCCGCAGCCCGCGGGACTGGCCGGACGGCGACGGGTCGCCGGTGGCCGGCGTCAGCTCCTTCGGCATGGGGGGCACCAACTGCCACCTCATCCTCACCGCGCCCCCCACGGACCTCCCCGCGCCTCCCACGCCGGCGTCCCCCTCCGGCCTCGCCACCGGCTCGGTGGAGGAGACCCCCCGGACGGTGCCGGAGGGGGCGTCGCACGCGCAGGCCGCGTCCTCCGCCCTCGTTCCCGGCTCCAGGCAGGCAGCGCCCTGGGCGCGTGTCGCCGACCCGGGAGAGGTGGCGCCGTGGGTGGTGTCGGCGCGGGCGGAAGGGGCGTTGCGGGCGCAGGCCGCGCGGCTCTCCGCGCCGGCCGGCGATCCGGCGGTGGAACCGGGCGACGTGGCGCTGAGCCTGGTGCGCACCCGGGCCGCCCTCGACCGGCGCGCGGTGATCCTCGCCGGCGACCGTGACACGCGCCTGGCGGCACTCGACGCGCTGGCCGCGGGCCGGCCGCACGACGCACTGGTGACCGGGACCGCCCCCGGCGGCGGTGCCGGTCACGAGACCGGCGGCAGCGGACGGGCCTTCGTCTTCCCCGGGCAGGGGTCGCAGTGGCCGGGAATGGCCCGCGACCTGGCGGCCGCCTCGCCGGTGTTCGCCGGGCGCCTGGCCGCGTGCGCCGACGCGCTCGCGCCCTTCACCGACTTCTCCCTCCTGGACGTGCTCCACGAACGCCCCGGCGCCCCCGGCCTGGACCGTGTGGACGTCGTCCAGCCCGCGCTCTGGGCGGTCATGGTCGGTCTCGCCGAGCTGTGGCGCGCCCACGGCGTCGAGCCCGGCGTGGTCGTCGGCCACTCCCAGGGCGAGATCGCCGCGGCCACCGTCATCGGCGCCCTGACCCTGTCCGACGCCGCCAGGGTCGTGGCCCTGCGCAGCCGCGCCATCGCGGGCATCGCCGGCAGCGGCGGCATGATGTCCGTCGCCGCCCCCCTCGACCTGGTGGAGCGGGCCATCGCGGACCTGGCCGCGCCCATCTCCGTCGCCGCCTTCAACGGGCCGCGCTCCGTCGTGGTCTCCGGCCCGCGCGAGGCGCTGGCGGAGCTGGCGGCACGGCTGGGCGACCACCCCACCAAGATCATCCCGGTCAGCTACGCCTCCCACTCGCCCGAGGTCGAGCAGGTACGCGACGAGGTCCTGGCCGCGCTCGCCCCGATCAGGCCGGTGAGCAGCGCCACCACGTTCGTCTCCACCCTCACCGGCGAGCCGATGGACACCGCCGGTCTCGACGCCGGCTACTGGTACCGCAGCCTGCGCCGGCCCGTACGCTTCGCGCAGGCCGTGCGGGTGGCGCTCGACGCGCGCTGCGAGCTGTTCGTCGAGTGCAGCCCGCACCCCGTGCTGGTGACCGGGGTGGAGGAGACCGCCGAGGCGGCCGGGCACGACGTGGCCGCGGTCGGCACGCTGCGCCGCGGCGAGGGCGGGCGCGAGCGGGTGGTGCGCTCGCTCGCCCAGGCGTACGCGTGGGGAGCCCCGGTGGACTGGGCCGGCCTCTGCGAGACGGACGGGGCCCGGATCGTCGACCTGCCCACCTACCCGTTCCAGCGCCGCAGCCACACCCCGCCGCTCACCGCCGGACGGAGGAGCCCCTCGCAGGTGGCAGCCCCGGCCGAGGTGGAGCCCGACGTGCCGGCCGCGCCGCGTTCCAGGGAGGAGCTTCGCGAGCTGGTGCTGTCCACCACCGCGCGGCTGCTCGGCTACGACGATGCGGCGGAGGTCGCGCCCGGCAGGACGTTCAAGGACCTGGGGCTGGAGTCGGCGTCCGGCGTCGAGCTGCGCGACCGGCTGCGCACGGCGACCGGGCTGCGGCTGCCGACCGGGCTGCTGTACGACCACCCGACGCCCGACCGGCTCAGCGCCCACCTGCACACGCTGCTGACCGGCGGCGACACCGCGGCGGCGCCCGCCGCCCCGGACACGGCATCGGACGACGACCCGATCGTGGTGGTCGGCATGGGCTGCCGGTACCCGGGAGAGGTCACCTCGCCGGAGGGCCTGTGGCGGCTGGTCGCCGGCGGCACGGACGCGATCGGCGAGTTCCCCGCCAACCGGGGGTGGGACCTCGACGCGATCCTCGCCGACGGCTCCGGCCGCACGGGGACCAGCGACACCAGGCACGGCGGGTTCGTCTACGACGCCGACCTGTTCGACGCCGCGTTCTTCGGCATCAGCCCGCGCGAGGCGGCGGCCATGGACCCGCAGCAGCGGCTGCTGCTGGAGGTCTGCTGGGAGGCCCTGGAGCGGGCCGGGATCGACCCCGCCCAGCTGCGCGGCTCGGCCACCGGCGTGTTCGTGGGCGCGATGGCCCCCGACTACGGTCCCCGGTTGCACCAGGCCACCGGCGTCGCGGGCGGCCACCTGCTCACCGGCACCGCGCTCAGCGTCGTCTCCGGGCGCATCTCGTACACGCTGGGCCTGCGCGGACCGGCCATCACCACGGACACGGCCTGCTCGTCCTCGCTGGTCTCGATCGTGCTCGCGGCGCAGTCGCTGCGGCGCGGGGAGTGCTCCATGGCGCTGGCCGGCGGCGTCACCGTGATGTCCAGCCCGGGGATGTTCGTGGAGTTCAGCAGGCAGAACGGGCTGTCCGCCGACGGCCGGTGCAAGGCGTTCTCCGCCTCCGCCGACGGCACCGGATGGGCCGAGGGCGCGGGCGTGCTGCTGCTCGAACGGCTCTCCGACGCCCGCCGCCACGGCCACCCCGTCCTCGCCGTGATCAAGGGTGGCGCGGTCAATCAGGACGGCGCCAGCAACGGCCTCACCGCGCCCAGCGGGCAGGCCCAGCAGGAGGTCATCCAGCGAGCCCTGGCCGACGCCGGGCTCACCGCCGCCGACATCGACGCGGTCGAGGCCCACGGCACCGGCACCCGGCTCGGCGACCCCATCGAAGCCGAGGCCATCACCGCCGTCTACGGGCGCGGGCGTCCGGCTGATCGTCCGGTGTGGCTGGGGTCGGTGAAGTCGAATATCGGGCATGCGCAGGCGGCTGCTGGTGTGGCGGGGGT